>JACMQJ010000509.1 GCA_014377055.1 Candidatus Sericytochromatia bacterium | reverse complement strand
TCTAATTGCTCTTAATATTGAAACAAAAAAATATGAAAGAGATCAAGAACAAGATATTAATAAAAAAAAGATTTTAGATAATGAAATTGAAAGATTATCAAAAGATTATAACGCTAATATAGATCAAACTATCAAGCTAATTAATCAAGCCGTTTATGAAAATACCGACCCAACAACTTACGAATATTTTATTGATTCTGGTGTAGACGCTGATTCTTACATAAAAAATACAGAATTAAAAAAAGTTGATTTAATGAACTCAATTAATGATGTTAGCCAAGTGATAAGAGAATTAAAAAAGTCAGTTCCTTTGCAAGAAAAGGAACTGACTCTTAAAAGAAGTAAAATAAATGGAAAGCTCTTTAGTGCTGATATAAATACTCTTTTACCTGTTGATAAAGAAACGGTTAATAACTATAATACTCTCAGCGATCAAGCAAGTAAAAATAAGGATCGTCTCTATAATTATGTAATAGAACAAAATAATTTGATTTCAGCATACAAAAAGTTTAATGAAACTATCAAAAAAATAAAGCCAAAATATATTTTTAAAGATCCAGCGCTTCCAAAAGAAGAAGTTTTACAAAAAACTGTTGTTGAAACTCCTAAAAAACAAATTATTGAACCGAAGAAATAGGAAAACCATCCTCAACCTTTCTCTTTAAAAAAGAAAAGGTATTAAGAATCTATTCTAACCTTCTGTCCATCCTTTGCAAAGTAAAGGATGGATAGAGTGGGAAATTTATAAGCAAAAACCTTAATAATAAAAAATATTTTGTGATAAACT
The DNA here is from genome assembly GCA_014377055.1 of Candidatus Sericytochromatia bacterium. GTDB lineage: Bacteria > Cyanobacteriota > Sericytochromatia > UBA7694 > JACMQJ01 > JACMQJ01. The sequence goes on along the minus strand of JACMQJ010000509.1, from coordinate 6,359 downwards.
TAAGTAAACTTATTTTAGCCACAGGAAATATAAATTGTTTTCACCATTACAACAAGACAATAAAGTAAAAGATAAAAAATTAAATAATGTCTTCTTTTTTCTACTGTTAGTAACATTTTTATCACTTGGATATTTAATGTTTAATCCTTTTTGGCAACCAGTAGTTTTTTCAGTTTTTATAGCTATTGTGGCACAGCCAGCTCATAAAAAGATTAAAAATTTAATTAAAAATGAAAATTTAGCTTCACTTGTTTCAACTTTTCTTATATTTTTATTTGTTCTAATACCAGGAGCTATATTATCAATAGTTATAATTAATCAAGCATTATCCGTCATTCCCCAAATAACTATATTTATTTCAGAAACAAAAGACTTCGATGCTTACTTTCAACACTTACCATTAATAGGTTCATTTTATTTTAAAATAAAGACAACTCTTTTGGCTGTGGGTGTCGATGTTGACTTTATAAGCTTTGCTAAAAATAATGTTGGTAAAATAGCTAACTTTAGTCTTTTGCAAGGCAAAACAATATTAACTGGTTTTGGCATTATTGCTGTCCAACTATTTTTTGTATTACTAACAATATTCTTTTTATTTAGAGATGGCACATCATATTATAAATTTTTCTATGATTTAATCCCAATGCCTGATAGAGATAAAGAGTTTTTGTTTGATACATCTTATCAGGCAATCAAAGCAATTTTTCTTGGTACTATTATTACGGCTTTAGGACAAGCATCTCTTGCATTTATTGCATACTTTTTTGTTGGTATAAACTATAGCTTATTTTGGGGATTTGCAACTTTTATTGTTTCCTTTATTCCTCTTGGTGGTGCTGCAATAGTTTGGCTACCTTTAGTGTTATATTCTTTTTTTAATTTTGGGGCTGTCACAAGTGTATTATTTATGATCTGGTGTGTTGTTATAGTAACAGGCTCCGATAATGTCATAAGACCTCTAATTATTGGTGGTAAAACTAATATTAACACTTTAGTCTTAACTTTTACAATTCTTGGGGGAGTAGATTTATTTGGTTTTATTGGTATATTTATTGCTCCTGTAATTATTGTAATAATAAATAATCTGTTGATTTTATACAAAGAAAAATACTTAAGTATTAGCTCATTTGATGATGTAGAATCTGATCAGACATTAGCAACATAACGATAAATAGGTAGTCTTAATGAAACTAAAAATAAAATCATTTATAGCTCTCGTATTAATAAGTACTATAAACTTGAGAGCTTACGCCAATCCTGAAATAAAGATCTATCCTGAATCTGTCAAACAGGGTGAACAAATATTTATTGAGTTAGACACAAATGAATCTGAACAAAAATTGGATAATCTTTTAGTTGAAATTAATGATAAATATTTTCCACTAATTAATATTGGTAATCATTACAAATGTTTTATTGCAATATCTCCTGAGTTAAAAGTAGGAGAATATTCAGTGAAAATATTAAATCAACAAAAGGAAACTATTGCTTTAAAAACAATAAACGTAACACTAACTAAAACTGGTTCACAAAATATTAGTTACTCTAGTCCTATCTTGACTAAAGCTCAAAAAGAAATAATTAAACAAGAAGATCAACTAGTCGAAAAAGCAAAATTTACCTTTTCTGAAAAACAGTTATGGAATAAACCATTTGTATTACCCGTACCTCATAAAGTAACTGCTTTATATGGAATAAAAAGATATTTAAATGGAAAATACAATGGTTATCACACAGGGGTTGATTTTGCCAGCCCAATGGGATACGCAGTCAAAGCTATTAACAATGGTAATATTATCTTAGCTGAATATTTTTCAAAGTACAATTCAAATGGAAATCTTATATATGTTGATCATGGTCTTGGGGTTGGCTCTGTATACTTACATCTTAGTAAAATTGTTGTTAAACAGGGTGAATATGTTAAACAAGGTCAAATTATAGGTTATATAGGTAGCTCAGGAAGATCTACAGGTCCACATATTCATTGGGGGGTGTATCTTAATGGACAAAATACAGATGGGTTAGGTTGGACAAAATTAACAAATAAATTATTTTAGCTTAGAAGGGTTCTAAAAATAGATTTGATTTACAAATCCTAAAATATTGTTTATAATTATATTTATGAATGAAGCAAATAAATATCCTAGTTGTTTGACAACTAAGGAAATAGAAAATATTTTAAAAGCCTCTGGTGTGCAATCTACAGCTCAGAGATTGGCTGTTTCTAGGTATGTTTTATGTGAAGCATCACATTGTACAGTAGAAGAGGTAAAAGATTGGGCTGATCAAAACTTTCCAAAAATAAGTTTAGCTACAGTTTATAATACCCTCAACATTTTGGTAGAAGTAGGTTTATTAAAAGCTTTAAAATTATCACATTCTGATAAAGTTATTTATGATAATAATGTTGATAATCACTATCATTTTTTGGATGAACAAACAGGTGAGTTATCAGATATATCTTCTGACAAAATAGATTTTAAAACATCATTAAATGAGAGTTTTAAAATAAACAGTATTGATGTACTTATTAAAGGTACAAAGTCAATTAACAAAGTATAGATACCTGAGTTAAAAAGAATAAGTGATAATTCACCAAAAGTTAAAAAAATGATTATTTTAATGATGTCATCAAGAAATCTTCACAAGCTAATAAAATATATATGATATTCGTAAGTTTTTAAATATTGCACATATCTTAAGGTATCAATACAGAGTATAATTATTAAAATATTTTGTTTTAGTATAGTTATTTTCGGCTCCATAAAGGATAAAAATATGAATAGTGAAAATCTAAGCACTAAAAATTATTTTAATAATTTTCTCAATAATAAATTAGTACAAAATAACTTTAATAATGATTTAAAACAAAGTACAAATCAACCTTTAGAAAATACTCAAAATACAAATAAAGTCATCAAAAAATCTAATGATGATTCCTTGCTAAATAATCTATCTAATGTTTTGGCAAAAACACAAAATGATACTCAAGAACAAGATATTTTATACACCATTAATAAACTACTTAGCTCAGGAGTAAGTGTTGACAGCATTGCTAATTTATTAACCTCTTTAAGTCAAGATAAAGGAGATATTCTATATACTCGAACTAGTGGAGAAGATCCATACATCACCTTACAAAATAAAACAAAATATATTGGTGGTGATCTTAAAGCATTTTTAGCTCAAGCTCTTAAAGTATCGGAAAAAGGCTTCGATATAAATAAATATGTAAACACTGTTTCAAAAATAGTTGACAAGGGTGATTATGATGATCTTAGAAGATTTATTGATGTCGCAAATCAATCCTTAGATTGTAACTATAATGTTGATGACCTGTCAAAATATACATCTGAGTCAGTTGATGAAGATCCTGAAAATATTGAAATGAATATGTTTTCGATACAAACTCTTTTTGAACATGGTGCCAATCTTAATGATTCAATAGAAATACTCAGAAATACTGATACTGCTGATTATACAGGTAAACAAAATCTGACTATTCTTGATACTTTATTGGTTAAAGCTCAAGAGGGTGGAGAAGATATGGAATCTATGATTTCAAATATGGCTAAATCTGGTGATACAATTTGGTTTCTTAATGAATGGGCTAGTCAAAATAATCTAAAGATAATAAAACCAAAACTTTCAAATGAAAAGTATAAAAAGATAGAGCTTATTGATAAAAAGAAAGATTTAATTATTCATCAAGGTGATAGTGTAGCCCTTTTTGCTAAAGCAATTAGTAGTAAAACAGGGATAATGAATGATAATGTACTTAATTGGAGTACTGTTCAAAAAGGTGCTATCCCAAGTGCAAATGGTAATAGTTATTTGGATTTATCCAAACTTGATAAAGGTTGCTATGATATATTTGTAAAAATTGGTAATGATGGAACAGAAGGAACAGATACTGGAAAGAGAAGAATTATTGTTGTTGGTAAAGATGAACAAATACCTCAAGATCAAGATGAAGTAAAGAAAAGTAGCAAAAACAAAGGTAAAAATTATGGTAATTCCAAAGAAAATATTGTCATAACAGCCAAAAATGCATTGCATATTAATTTTGAGTCGTCTTCAGGAGGATATGATTTTTCTGCTGAAATACAAATAGAAGGCGGTAGTAATACTAATACAAGTAAATACGAATTAAAGAACTCAAAAGATGATAAAAAATCTGAAATTAATCATGATAATGATAAAAAAGAACTTAAGAAAAAAATAGAAGAAGAATCAGAATTAAAATATCAAAAAGAAAAGTTACTAGTTAATCAGCTTGAGCAAAAAGATTATGAAAAAAAACATGATAATTATAAAGAACAAGCTGACAATTATAACAATAAAAAAAGATTGGATCAAAAAGAGCAATTTAAAATTATTTAATAATTAGTTGGATTGTATATTTGTCTCTGAACAAGGGATTTAAACCTCTTGTTTAGTGAAAAAAACGGCAAACCAATTTTACTTGAGTATAGTTTTTGAAGTATAGATTATTAAAAGGGACGAAAATGTTAGTTGAAAAATTTAACAAAAAAATCAAAGGTGATAATGAGTTAGATGCCAATTTATATATTCCAGATGGTAATAAACAATATCCTGGAGTATTAATGTGTCATGGATTTTTGTCAGCTAAGGAAGAGTTTGGAGATTTGCCAGAGCAAATAGCAAGTAAAGGATATGTCGTCTTAACTTTTGATTTTAGTGGTCATGGTAAAAGTACTGGAGATAGAGGATATATTAATCTTAACTCTCATCTTAAAGATGCTGAATCAGCTTTAAAATTTTTACTTGAACAAATAAAGGTTATACCTGAAACATTTGCTATAATAGGTCATAGCTTAGGAACAGTTGCAGCTAGTCGCCTAATTACTGAATCAGAAATAGGTAAAAAGTGTAAGTCATGTATATTAATGTCACCACCAAAAAAATTACAAGATAGTATTGGTAAACTAGAATTAAATGCTTATACATTTTTGGCAAATCTCACATTTCCTTTTTTCTTATTTACAGGAAAACATATCTACTTACCTTATAAATTTTCTGCAAAGGATATTTATTTAAATAAGGATGCTATAAAAAAAGCTAAAAGTGTAGGCTTTTTACAAAATAAAATGCCTGTGACTAATCATTCATACATGATTAATCAAATAGATAATGAACGTTTTGCTAGTCAAATAAAAGCTCCAACTTTGGTTATTGTTGCTAAAGATGATAAATTAGTTCCTAATAAAGGTTCTAAAATTGTCTTTGAAGCAATTACACCATCATCAAAAAAATATGTAGAAATTGATAATACAGGTCATTCAATGATGATGGATAATAACTCTGAGCAGGTAAAAGATGAAATAGTTAATTGGTTAAAAGAAACAATTTAAACAGAAATTATTTTAGAGATAATAAAAAATTAACCTAGTAGTTGTTTGATCTACGTGTAATTCTTTAATTAAGGTAATAAAAGCTAGTAAGTTACTCTTAAACAAAACTAAACCCAATTTAATAGCTAAAATTAAACCAAAAAAGATTATTTTTTAAGTAAGTAATTACTTAATCTATCTATAACCATAACATAAATATTTAATTTAAAAATCAAACACATCGAGGAGAAATTTATGTCAGGTATAATAGGTTCAAAAATAGCTAGTCAAGTTAGTACTCCAAATGAAAAAATAACTGTAGGAGATATTTCAGAACCAATCAAAACTCAAGAAGGCAAAGTAACAAAAGAGAAAATGTCTGATATTGGCGGAAAAATTAAGGATGCTGTAGATAAACCCATAAAATCAGGTAAAGCTAATGCACATATTGACTTTGGTATAGGTGATGATCCATTTAAAAATTTTACACTTATTGATCCTAAGGCTACAGTAGAAAATATTAGAAATGCTAAAGGTAATAATAGAGATATTGCTTTACTTGGTTTTGAAGAAAAGATTGACCATATGGGAACAAAAGATCTAAAAAGTATCCGTGATTATTTAGTAAAAGAAATGTCTTCACCAACCAATAAAGATGATCAATTACTTGGAAGTATGCTAAATATGGTTAATCATAAGCTTGATGAAAAAGGAAATGATGGTTCTATTATTAGGATTTTAGAGACAAAGGCTGGTGACATTCATAAAGATCCAATGTTAAAAACAAATATTATAGACTCAAATAGCAATATTGAAAAAAAGTTTCCTTCTATGAAAGAAATGCTAAAGTAAATTAACAAATTTTATAACAAAAAGCCCTAGATTAATCTAGGGCTTTTTGTTTATTATCAAATATTATACTGGATGTTTTTCTGGCTCATTAATCTCAACTATAGCAGTATTTTCTATTTTTTTCTTACGACCAAACTTTCTTCCCACAAAATG
>JACMQJ010000508.1 GCA_014377055.1 Candidatus Sericytochromatia bacterium | reverse complement strand
GCAACTCATTCAAATTGGGCAAAGTCTATAATCGAAAGAGCAAAAATATATGGTTTGAAAGAGGAATAAATAATTGAAAAAAATACTTTTATTTCTTGATCTTGATGATACGATTTTTCAGACTAGAAGAAAAAATAAGGATGCTACGATTCAAGCAACTTATCCAGCCAATATAGAAAAAGCTTCGTATATGAGTAACTCTCAAAGCTTAATGTTTGAGCTTTTTTATAATCATCCTGATGTGATGATTATACCTGTTACAGCTAGAGATATAGAACAATATAAACGTACCGAAATTAGTAAAAAATCTTTAATTGCAGTAACATACTTTGCTGGTATGATCGTTCATAATAACGAAATAGATTTACATTGGCAAAAAAATATTCAAGATAATTATAAAAAAATGCAACTTGATATTAGTACTATTTTTACTGATCTACAACAAGAATTAGACCCTAGTATTTTCAAAAGTCATATTGTCGAAGATTTTTATATAGTTATAAAAAATAAATTTAATTCATCTTTTGAGCATAATCAACAAAATGAAATATTAAAATTATTGCTATTAAAAAAAATTACAGATGAATATTTTATTCATCATAATAACAATAATATTTCTATCATACCTAAATTTATTGATAAAAAAAATGCAGTAAAATATCTTATAGAAAAATATCAGCCCGAATTAACTATAGGTATGGGAGATAGCTTCACGGATATTAATTTTATGAATTTATGCGATTTTAAGATTATTCCAACTCAATCTCAGATTAATAAATTATTTGAAACATATATTGATTAGTTAAAATAAACATTATACGTTTTTATAACTAACACATAACAGTTTTTGTAAGTTAAGTCTGATATAATTTTCATTTATTGTCAATTTTGATATTTATTATAATAGGGTTAAATTTACGTGAGTGAAAAGAAGAATAGTAAACTTATTTCAGAAAATAGAAAGGCTTACCACGATTATTTTGTCATAGAAAGATTTGAAGCTGGAATATCTTTGACTGGTACAGAGATAAAATCTATAAGAATGGGACAGTTAAATTTAAAAGATAATTTTGCTAGAATAGAAGATGGTGAGGTTATGCTGCATAATATGCACATTAGTACTTATGCACAAGGAAGTCGATATAATCATGAACCTTTAAGAACAAGAAAACTGCTATTGCGTAAAAAAGAAATTATGCGTTTATTGGGTAAAACTAGAGAAAAAGGTTTTAGTTTGGTTGCCTTAAAAATGTACTGGTCTGGAGATTGGGCAAAAATAGAGCTAGGATTAGTTGAAGGTAAAAAAGAATATGATAAAAGAGATGCTATCAAAGAACGTGATGGAAAAAGAGAAATAGCACGTGCTATTAGAAAATTTGTTTAAATGTATTGATTTTTGTATATTTTTAGACATTAAAAAAAGACGCATAATTATGCGTCTTTTTAAAAAATAGTATATTACTTTTTCTTTTCAGCTAAAAGATCAAAGTTTTTGAGCCAATCTTGGTAAGCTTCAAGATCTCCCTTAGGGTATTTTATACCTGTTAGACTTTCCATATTTTTATCTCCTTATCTTATATTGTTTTGTATGAAGGTTTTTGTTGATAACCTTCTGATGTAGCAAAATCATCATTATTACTAAATGTTGATTTATTTTGAGCATCTTTTTCTATTCCAAAAGATTCATTAGATTCCATATTAGATTCTTCTTCCATATCAACTCTAGCTTCAGCAACATTTTGCAAATATTCGTCAGTTACTGTTGGTTCTGAGCTAATATTCATTTGTGACTTTGATTGAGCTTTTTGTATTAAATCGATTAGTTGTTCTTTACCTAATTTAGAATAATTTTTTATTTTTAGTTCTTTAGCTAGAATAGCTAATTCTGTTTTTGACTTATCTGATAAACTCATTGTATTTGATACTCCCAAAAATGATTATAAGAATTTTTATTGATGTTTTTTGAAATTAAATTAATTGTGAAACGCTTGATTCAAGTATCATTACACTTTTTAAAAAATTAGTCAAGTACATTTATTACATTTTATTTTATCTATCAAAAGAAATATCATCTAATACCATTTTTTAAAAATAAAGTATTTTTTAAGGTTTAAAATAATGTCATTATTATATATTTTATGATAAAATACTGTATTTATATATACTTTTCTATTAATTATTAGATTATTTATACTAAATAAAATATTTATTATTTTTATAAAATGATAGATCTTTAGATAATAAAATGTTTGTATTTATCGTCAGAATATGATTTAATATTATTATAGTCTTTTCTTAACTTTTATTTAATCTTCATAAGGAGAAAAATTTTGAATTTAAAAAAAATATCTGTTTCATTAATCACTTTAGTTTCTTGTTCTTTAACAGCTTGTAGTAACAATCAAATTTTACAACCAACAATCGATCAGGGTAATGTAAATATTAGCTCTAAAGAATTATCTGCTCAAGATATAATGAATCAAGCATCAATGGCTTACAGTAAATTAAATGATTTTACTGCAACAGTTGCTGTTACTGATGCCAAAGATGGTAATCAATCAACTGCAAATATTGGAGAATCAAAATTTTTCTTCAAAAAAGAAAGAAATGAAAGAGTCGAGACAACTAAAGGTAACGACGCTCAAAAAGTAGGAAGTATCTTAGTTTATAAAGGTGGGAGTAAAGTAGATATTTTATTAGCTAAACCAATCTTTATTTTGGGTAGAAGATTTACATTAGATGTTGGTGACAAAAAGATCGCTACATCAAGAGGATTAGCTTTTAACCAATTAGATTTAACTTCTATGTTAGCTAGATTCAATAAATCAGGAGCTGTACTTAGTATATTACCAACCAGCACCTTAAGAGGTAGAAATATCATTAAAATATCAGGAAAAGGTACTTTTAAAGATATTGATTCAGGTATTACAGAAGAAATATTGAGTCTTGATTCAGAAACTATGTTACCTGTTCAAGATGAGTCTTTTGTACAAAGTAAGTCAGTTTTAAAAATTAATGTTTCCGATCTCAAAATTAATGTTGGCTTAAAAGATGATGTTTTTGTTTTACCTGATAGTAAATAAAAAAATCTATCCCCAACCCTTCTCTTTAAAAAAGAGAAGGGAATAAGAAATCCATCCTAGCCTTCTAATCCACCCTAACCCTCCTTTGCAAAGGAGGGGACAAGAGCAAAGGAAGGAACTTAGATTTGTATAAATCATAAAATACCTGCATAATGCAGGTATTTACATTTGAAAAGAAATAATTAAATTTAATGACACAAATATCACTAGATAATCAAATAAATGATTATTTTATTACTAATTTAAAAATAAATGAACAAAAAATAATAGATAATATTTCTAACACTTTAAATATAGAAAAAAATAAAGTTTACTCTACAATACAACTTTTAGATGAAGGTAATACAGTTCCATTTATTTCTCGATATAGAAAAGAAAAAACTGGTGATCTTGATGAAATTAAAGTAAGAAATATTGAACAAAATGTATCGTTATTTAGAAATCTTGAAACTAGAAAAATAGAAATAATTCGCTCTGTATTTTCTCAAAAATTATTAACGGATGTTTTTTATACAAATATTCTTAAGTCAAAAACACTCACAGAAATTGAAGAACTTTATAATCCATACAAGAAGAAGAAAAAAACTAGGGCAATGCTCGCCATCGAAAAAGGACTCGAAAAACTAGCAAATATAATTTTAATATTTGATATTAATAATGTTGAAAAATCAGCAAATGATTTTATCGATTCTGAAAAAGAAATAAATAATATACAACAGGCAATAAGTGGAGCTATGGATATTATTGCCGAAAATGTTTCACAAGATATAGAAGTTAGAAAAAAAATCAGAGATTACTTATTTAATAGAGCTTTTGTAGTAGTTAAAGGTCAAAAAGAAGAAGAAAAGAGCGTTTATAAAACATATTACAATTATAAGGAAATAGTAAAAAATATAAAACCTCATCAAGTTTTAGCAATTAATAGAGGTGAAACTGATGATGAATTAAAATTAAAGTTTGACTATAACGAAGATGAAATAAATTCAATCACTGTTTCTGAATATCGTGTTAAAAATAAATATCATCAAGAAGCCATAGAGGATGGTATAAAAAGGTTAATACTTCCTTCTATTCTTAGAGAAATAAGAACAAATACTACAGAAAATGCTGGTATTCATAGTATAAATATCTTTTCAAAAAACTTAAAAGATTTATTAATGCAGCCTCCTTTAAAAAGGACAAGAATTATTGGTATGGATCCAGGTATTAGAACAGGCACAAAATGTGCTGTGATAGATGAGAATGGTAAATATATAGATAATTTTATTTTTTATAATCATAGTATAGATAAAGCCAAAAAACTTATTGCTGAAAATGTCAAAAAATATAATAGTGAGTTGATAGCTATTGGTAACGGTACAGGCTCTCATGAAGTACAAGAAATAGTATCTCAAACTATCACAGAGTTTAATCTTGATGTTCAATATACAGTCGTACCAGAAGACGGAGCATCAGTATACTCAGCCTCAGAAATTGCAGGTCAAGAATTTCCCCAATTAGATTTGACTATTAGAGGAGCAATATCTATTGGTAGAAGACTTCAAGATCCTCTTGCCGAACTTGTAAAAATAGATCCAAAATCAATTGGTGTTGGACTTTATCAACACGATGTTAATCAAAAACAATTAACTGCTTCACTTGATAATGTTGTTGAATC
>JACMQJ010000507.1 GCA_014377055.1 Candidatus Sericytochromatia bacterium | reverse complement strand
TTTTAGATCATTAAGTTCATCATAAGTTATTTCACCTGTGTAACCTAATATATGAGAGGCGAGGTTTTTTTCAGGATGAACTCTAGTGATTGACGGCTCAATAGTTATTGCTGGTAATGACATTCCATTCTCGAGAAGATACGAAATAGTATCTTGATCAATGTCGTGTTTTATGTCTATTGGATAAGGTGAATTAGCTCCTGCATACTTCAATTTTTTTAAGATTATTTCAGGATCTATTTCTAATTTTTCGGATAAAACTTTTATTTTTTTATTAATTTCAGGTGTTATTTTGACAGGATAAATTAGAACCGAATAAGAAGTCCTGTTATCTACAAGTATCTTACCTTTCCTATCAAAAATAAGTCCTCGGTTAGGGGTAATAGGTATTATTCTTAGTCTATTTTCTTCAGATCTTTCTTTGTAGTATGTATACTTATAAATTTGCAAATACCAAAGACGAGTGCCAAGAATTCCAAGTAAAAAGAAACAAAATAAAAATAGTCCTACGACTCTTAAATTATATGTACTTTTTGAACTTAACTTTTCACTTTCTGAACTGAATTTTTTTTCTAATAAAAAGCTCAAAATATTCTATAAATATACAAAAAATAGGTAACCTAAAAGTATTATAGAATATAATCCTTTTAACAGCCAATTATTTATAACTAATATGATGATAAATTTTTTAAACTAGTTTTAAAAAATAAGAAAGTTTTTTTAAAAAAAGCATATAATCAAATTAAAATAATATTTAAATGGTGCTTAATGAGTGGAATAAGTCGTTCGGATTCTAGTAATGGTTATATTAAAGAACCTGTTAAAAGTTCTGTTTTAAGTAAACCACAACAAACAAATCCTATAATTACAAATAATAGTGTACCTGCGACTGAAACTAAATCAGATTCTGTAAATATCTCTACAGATCCCCCAGCTAAAGGTGCAGCAACAGCTACTCTTAATTTTGTAGATGAAACAGACAAATCTAACAAAACCATAAAAATAACCAATTATACTAATGGTTTACCAAAAGAAACACAAATACAGCTTTTTAAAGATGATATAGCTAGAGGGATGAAAACAGAGGTAAAAAATATTACCTTTTCTGTAGAGAATGACCATGTAGTTGTAAAAAAGAAAAATTCTGACGAAAAATACATAGTTGAGTTTGAGGATCCAAAAGATGCAGAAAAAATAGTTGGTTATGCAAAAGAAACCGTTTCACCAAGACTCCAAGATTTTGGTATCAAAAAACATGAGGGAGTTGTTACCTCTGGATTTACAACAAATGTACGTGATCCAAAACAAAGTAGTTTTAATCAGTCATTTTCTTACGGTACATATATTGGTACCAACCAACGTATTATTGTTTCTGGTGGTGCCAATGCGGCACTTAATCAACCATTTACAAAAAACAATGTTAATGATCTCAGCATAACTTATCAAAATCTTGACTTACCATTTATTGGTAATTATGGAGAAGTAAAACTGGGATACAGTAATGGAAAATTTAAAGTGGACGGTAATTCTGAAACTGTCGATCTAAAGGTGGATCAAATATCCAAAAAATATGTTGATAATCTAAAATCTAAAGATACAAAAACTCTTTTATATACAGGTGCAGGAGTACTTGCTGTTGGGGCTGGTTTATTAGTTGCACGTAATACATTAAAAGATGAAATACATCTTGATGCTCCTATTAAAACTAGTCTTTATAGTAATGGTAGTAATACAATTAAGGCTATTGTTTCACCAACTCTTAATGTCGGTGGTGGTCATCTTGGCGTTTCATTACACAAAGCTGGTATTGAATCAGAGCAAAATATTTCTTCTGGGGTTAATGCCAGAGAAAAAGTTATTTATGATTTTGAAAAAAAAGAAACACATTTAGAACTCGAAGCAAATTATAATAGAACATATCTAAGAGCGAATACTACCTATTCAAAAAGTAACCCAAATGATACAAAAGGATTTATTTCAGTTGGTAATTCTCATGTACTCTCAGACAAAGTAAACTTAAGTTATGGATATTCACAAGAATTTGACAAAAATTTTAAATCTTCTAATCAATCATTAAATGTTGGTGTAGAATATAATCCAAGTGAAAAATGGAGAATAAATGCTGGTGCAGGAGCTTATGTGCCATCTCCTGGAAGCCAGACTGCATTAAATCTAGGTATGTCAGCCTCTTATAGATTTTAATCTATTACAAGACATTCTTAATTTAAGTACTTTTTTAGTAATTTGCTGAAAATAAAAATAAATACAAACAAATAAATTTTTAATATTCTAAGAGTTTAAAATATATTATAGAGTACAAAATATTTTGGATAGAATAATAATGATTACCAAAGAGAAGAATTTTTTAGAAGAAGAAAAGATTAATAGTTTAATACATGGAATAGGTTCATTACTAAGTATTATAGGTGTCTATTTCCTTATTTCTTATGCTAATAATTCTGGTGACTCATATAAAATTATTGGTTGTAGCATTTATGGATTTACGTTAATTTTATTATATTTAGCTTCTACATTTTTTCATGGTGCTCAAGATACAAAAATAAAACAAATATTAGAAAAAGTTGATCATTCATGTGTTTTTCTTTTAATTGCTGGGACATTCACTCCTGTTTTTATGATAGTTTTACATAAATCTATGGGTTGGAAAATGTTTATAGTTATTTGGCTTATGGCATTAATTGGTATTATTTATAAAATATTTTTTCTTGGTAGATTTGAAAAAACATCATTGCTCTTTTATCTTATTATGGGCTGGACTTCTGTTGTATCCATAAAAGAAATTATTGAGAATACTTCATTTATAGGTGTTCTACTATTTTTTATAGGTGGTTTGTTTTATACATTTGGTACAATATTTTATGCTTTGGATAAAAGACCTTATTTTCATCAAATATGGCATGTGATGGTTTTATTTGGTAGTATTAGTCATTATTTTATGATTTTAAATTATGTTATGCCTTTAAAGTAAAATTTTTAAATGTAGATAAAAATATTAGTTAATATTGAGTTTTTACAGGTCTACCGATTACAGTTATGTATAAAACGGCTTCTGTTTCTGGAATGCCAAGTAGCTCATTAACTTGGTCATCAAAAAATCCTGCTATACCACTAACACCCAAACCAAGCTTCATACAGGCAAGATTTAATTTTTGTCCTAGATTACCAGCATCAATATGTGTATATCTATAGGCTCTCTCTCCATATTTTTCAATAGCTTTTGGTAAATTAATTGTGTGAAAAAATACTACACCAGCATCTCGACCAAGCTCTTGCCCCAAACATAAATAACAAAGTTCGGCTCTAAAATTTTTGAATCTAATTTGCTTTAATTCTTTTTTATCAGATGAGTAATAATAACATCCATCCTCAAGTCCCTCAACATCTGTAACAGCAATATAAGTTTGTATTATAGATAGGTCAAAAAAATCAGGATTAGGATCAAATCCTTGATCTTCATAAGATGATGGATCATAAGTAAATGAAAGTAATTGAGATAATTCTTTACTAGTTATAGCATCGCCGCTAAAAGTACGGGTTGATCTTCTATTAATAATAGTTTTTTCTAATTGATTATTCCAGTTTATTGGTGTTAAGTTTAAGGTTTCTGCAAAAGCTAAGGTAAACTTATTCTTAATTTCTTCTTCTTTTGTATTTAATGCAATTAATCTATCTATTTTTGTTGAATTATGAAAATCTAAAATTAAATCATTATTATAATGTTTTTCTTTATCAATACTAGATGCTAAAACTCTGTTATCAGTTTGTTCTAATTTTTGGTCTGAAAAGTTGATTACAGCTAAAGCAACTTCTTCTGATTTATCAAGCCATAATAAATCATTAACTTTGTCATCATTAAATGTGCCTATTAAAGTAGCATATTTGTCAATAAAAGTAGAATATAATATTAAGTTACCTAATAAATGACCTGTATCTAATAATATTCTACGATAGGCTCTGTCCTCATATCTCCACGAGCTTCTAAAAAAAATACCTGTAAGTACTATAGACAGATTTGATTTATCAAAGGAAGGATGCTCAAAACAACTTTTTTTTAAAGCTTCCCAAACATTTTTGTCCCAAAATCTAATCAATGAATGGTTTCTTACTTGAAAATTGTATATACCATCTTCTAAACCCTCAAAGTTATTAGCAATAATATATATTTCTGTTGGATAAAGACCACCTGCTGATGGTGATGCTCTTAATAAAAGAGGTGTATTATATGGAATTAAAGCTGTTACACCATTTGTGTAATAGAGTAATTTTGATAATTTTTGTAGATTTTTATCAGCCTCAGTTTCATATATCTTATCTTCATTTTTTTTGCTTATATATTGTTTTAAATCAATGGTATCACCTTTTATATATTCTTTAAAAGGTATTGGTTGCTTAGTAGGATCAATTTGTCTTTGATTTTTTGCCAATCCTTTAGGTGAATATTTTGTTTCTTGATGATAATATTCTGCAAAACTTTTTGTAGCCATAACTTATTTTAATTCCTGAATTATATTTTTGATTAAAAAAATATTATATTAACTCTTCAAGGTTATATAATATAATAGATTTAGAGCTTTACCAATATTCAGACAAATCTTTCAAAATCATAACCCTTTAATTTATTATGATAATAGTAAATTATTTTTATGTCATATATAATAATTACATTATTTTTTTCGATTATCAAATCTTTTGAATAGTATGTTTGGAAGTTGTGCATTGCTTCTTGAATTATTTCAGAGCTTTTTTTATTTATAATTGCGGGATCAATAGATATTTTATTTTGTTCTACCATTAAAACTATCTCTTGCTTAATTTTGTCAACAAGATTATATATTTCATTAGCATCAAAAGTCGCTTCCTCTGGTGTTAATCGAACAATCCTATAGAGATCCATATTACTATTTTGTTTTTCGAGATAAACAAAAAGACAAAAAGCTAAAATATGAGTCGAAAGTATGACATTATTTTTTAAGTATTCTTCTACAAGTCTCTCTCCAAGCTCCTTTGTATACTCTGTATCCCTTTGTTCTGAATGAGTTAATTGCCCATTTGACATAACATATCTATTAGGATCTATTGGTCGGTTGTATTGATCATAAGATTTACCCTCAATATCTACATTATTACCAAAAATATCGAATGCAGAACCAAATTTTATATGTAGAGAAGATTGTAACTTAGATGTTTTAATAAAAAAGTCTAATACTTTACCAAAACTAGAAGATTCATCATCTTCAATTATATATCTAGCTTTGCCTGTTTCTTTTAGATAATCATCAATTAATGTTTC
>JACMQJ010000506.1 GCA_014377055.1 Candidatus Sericytochromatia bacterium | reverse complement strand
TTATATGTAAATAATGCTATTGCTTCTATTTCTTTATCATATCTATCAAAAATCCTAGAATAATATTGAAACATTCTCTTAGCAAAATTTTTATCTTTATAACTTTGAATTTCTATATGTAATAAAACCCATTTTAAATCATCATTCTTTAAATAAATCTCTACCAATTTATCAACCCTTCTGTTTTCTGATTCCGATTCAGGAAACAAGATGTTAAACTCTTGGTTTAAGAATTTTGGCTTCTTGTCAAAGTCTATAAGTTCAAACAACTCAGGAATAAAAAATTCAACAAATTGGGGAAACAAATCCTCTAAAATATTTTTCCATGCCAAATCTGTTTTCAATCTTTATAACCGTACAAAATACTACATGATGTTATTCTAACTTATAATCTTATTTTTTTATTTAAATCTATATGTTGTTTATTCATATTCAAGTTTAAACAAATTACTAACTTAAACCTAAAGAATATCAAAAAATTATCTTATTTCAATAAATTATATTTAACTCTATCTATTTCAATAATAAATCGAGATGGATGAGTTAAAAATGAGTCCCATGAAGCAACATGAGCAGGCATAGTTAAAAATAATCTTTCCTTTGCTCTTGTGCAACCAACATAAAATAATCGTCTTTCTTCCTCTAAATCTTCTAAATTACCAAGTGAATTAGAGCTGGGTAATAAGCCATCAAGTAAATGTGGCATAAAAACTGTGTTCCATTCTAAACCTTTTGACGAATGAATTGTTGATAGTGTTAGAGGTGATTCTTCTGTTTCATCAATAAGAGGTGTTGCTCTATTTTGAAAATTATTTGAAGGAGGCTCGAGAGCAAAATCCGATAAAAATTTTTCTAATTTTTCATAATTACAAGCCAAAGAGTATAAGACATCTATATCAAGTAATCTAACTTGATAATCATCTTCAATCATTTTTAAAATAGGTGTATAGTAATCTTTGATCATCTCAACTTTTTTGGCAATATTTATTTGTTCTTGAGCAACTTGACCAATCAGTTCAGACAGATTATTTAAATCTTTTAAAAACTTTTTACCTTTAAATTGTGAGGTTTCCAAGACACCACTACTATCTTGAATTTGCCTAATAATTTTACTAGCACTTGAGCCTCCAATACCTGGAATTATTTTTAGAATACGATTCCAAGCTATTGCATCCATTGGATTAAAAGTTAATCTAAGATAAGCAATTATATCTTTGACATGTCTTCTCTCAGTAAATTTCAAGCCACCATAAACAATATAAGGAATATTCCTTTTTAACAACTCAGCCTGAATAAAATTAGCATGAAATGAAGAACGATAAATGATAGCAATTTCTTTTAAAGGTATATTTTCTTCTCTCAACTTAAGAATATTTTTTACAATAAAGGCTGCTTCATCTTCCTGACTATAAAACTTTTTTATAATTGGTTTACCTACATTGGTATTATTAGAAAAAAGATTTTTTTTATAACCTATTTTTGCATTACTAACTATAGCATTTGAAAATGAGAGTATATCTTGATTACTGCGATAGTTTTGTTCTATTTTAATTACTTTACAATCAGGATAAGTTTCTGGAAATCTCAAAATATTTTCAATATCAGCACCACGAAAAGCATAAATACTTTGTGAATCATCACCTACCACCATAATATTTTTGTATTTTGAGGCAATTAAATCAACGATTTCTCTTTGTACAACATTAGTATCTTGAAACTCATCAACCATAATATATTTATATTTTTCTTGAATTCTTTCTCTAAAAAGAGCATTGTTTTTTAACGATTGACATAAAAAGTCCATCAAGTCGTCATAATCAAAAATATTATTTCCTTTTTTATATTCATGATAAGTTTCAGCGATTAATTTTATTTCTTCAACGAACTCTTTTAATCCTTTATATTCTCTATCTATAATAGACTCTACAGTAAGATTACAATTTCTGGATTTAGATATTATTGTATATATTCGGCTCTTTTTTGGAAATGCTTTTTCTTTTTTGGAAAATTTTAATTCTTGCCTGATTAAGTCAATAATATCTTCTGAATCAGAGGTATCTATGATAGTAAAATTTGGTTGAATATTTAATATTTTATGATATTTTCTAATGACATAATTAGAAAAAGAGTGAAACGTACCAGCCATAATATTTTCACCTCTCATATCATTCAATAAAGTTATTGATCGATCTACCATTTCTTTTGAAGCTTTTTTGGTAAAGGTAAGTAATAAAATATTTTCTGGTGCTATATCATGTTCAAGCATATAAGATACACGATAAATAATAGTTCGAGTTTTACCACTTCCTGCTCCAGCTATAACAAGTAGTGATCCATTGATATTAGATACTGCAAAGTATTGGCTTGGATTCAAACTTTTTTTATAGTCTATTTTTAAACTTTTTGTTGATTCAGTTTCATCAAATTCAAATTTTTTATTTTCGATCGACTGGCATATTTTTTCTAATCTTTTAATCTTTTCTTTTAACTCTTCCGAAATCTTAGGTTGATTATAGGTACTCATTGGTATATTCCAACTATAATCAGAATCGTCTTTTTTTTCGATAAATTCTTTTGATTTATTATTTACCAATGAAAATCTAGTCCTAAATTCATTTAAAAGATTATGTAATTCTTTTTTTGCTTCTTCTTTTTCTTTAGTCACTATTTTTTTATAAACCTTAAATAATGTATCAATCGAAAATTATATCATTGTGTGAAAAAAATATGTTAGTTATTTGCTTTTAAATATGAATAGTGAAATATAAAATCTTAATTGTTTTTTAAAAAGCTATATAATATTTTTAAGAGCTTAGTTTTTTGGGGAAATATAAATGTTTGATCAAAATATGCTCAATGAATTAGCCAAGCTAAAAGTTGATCGTAAAAGAAAAAAAGTTGAATCTGAAGAAATTGAATATCAGGTACAAGAAGAAGATAATTTTCAAGATGAAATGAACGATTCAGATGAATCAGAAACCCTAGAAGATATTGATATTGATAATGTTGAAGATAGATCCAGCTTAACCAATTTATCCAATTTTATTGGTGATACTATCTCTAAAAAGGATGTCGATCCAAACAAGTTTATTAAAGAAACTGATACAGATAATTCAGAAGACAAATTTGATAATGAAGATGCTGAAAAAAAATCAATTATTATATCTGGTCGCAAAAGTATAAAAAATTATCTTGATAAAGATGGTAATGATGTTCCCAGCAAATACATGGATGAAAACGGTAATGTTAACGTAGTATATGGTGTACCTGGTAAAAATATTGTCAATCGAAAAAGTATCGAAGATCAACGATTAGACGTCAAAATGGATGCTCTATCAGGTTTATTATCCAAATTTAAAACTGAAGATGAAATAAGCCAAGAAGAGAATGATCCTGATGTTATTATGATGGATAAAATAGTTACAGTCAAAAAAGATCTAAAAAGAATGGATGATTTAATGTCTATTCAAGATAATTTTGATATTAAAATATCTATGGTAGACAAAGCTTTTGAAAAAATATCTAAAGTAGTTGAAGAAAAAGCTAATTTACCAAAAATTAACCTCAATGTAATCTCACTTGATTATCTTAGAGCTTTGTTTACCAAAAGAAGCCTCGATGATATGGATGTTGCTAGGATATTTCTTTTATCATTATTCCTTGAAGATCCTGAAAAATTTCCTACTGACGATACTTTTGAACAAATTGAGTATAGAAACTCTCAAGTAGGAGCAAAATGTAAATCAATTGATTTAAAAAGAATGATCACCTATATTTCTTCCGATAGTGAGTTTAACAGTACAGTTGAGCTAGTTAATAATATTGTTAAAAAAGAACATTTTGATGTTTCTGGTGTTGTGGATGTTTTTAACTTTAAGTGCAGGGAAGCATTAAAAACATTAATGGTTAATTATTTAAAAAAAGATTCGATGGATCCAATGAATAGAGTTAATGTTATTTCAATCAGAAAAGATATGCAATTTAGATACAGAAATGTTGACTCAACTATAAGTTTTATTCATTCATTAAAAACAAAACTAAAAGCCATACATCCAAGTCTAAAAGAGCAATTAAGAAAAACTAATGAACAAATTACAGAAACAGAAGAGAAGCTACATGAAGTTAAGCAGAGTATTACTAGAGCAGAAGTTGAATTAACTGTTTTGATCATTTTAAATATTGCAAGACTCGCCAATGGATACAATTTAGCATTTTCATTAATATTGCCAAAAGAAGAAATTATTAAGCAATTACAAGAATATAATGTTAACTTAGAGTCAAACTTAGTCAAAGGAATTATTGACAATGGAATAAAAGAAGAAATGATTAATAATATTTTAAAAACAAGATAAAATCAATAATATATATAATAAAGAAAAATATGAATAAAATTTTAAAAAGTGAAGAACTGGAAACAGTAATAAATAATATTAAAGATAAAAATGGAAAAATAATTTTAACTAATGGTTGTTTTGATATTCTCCATATAGGACATGCTAGATATTTAAAAGAAGCAAAAAAATTGGGTGGATACTTATTTATAGGAATTAATAGTGATGCCTCAGTTAAGCTTTTAAAAGGTGAATCTCGACCAATAAATAATGAAAATGATCGAGCAGAGTTAATGAGTTATTTTGAATTTGTTGATTATGTAACAATTTTTTCAGAAAAAACAGCAGATAATTTAATTTTAAATGTTCAACCAGATATTTATGTGAAAGGAGGAGATTATAATAAAGAATCCCTTCCAGAATCAGATACGATTGACCAAATAAATGCTGAGGTTACTTTTATAAAACTTATAAAAGGTTATTCAACAACTAAGAGCATCGAAAGATTTTAGACTTTTTGTTTTTTTATGAACTCTTAAAAACAATACAAAGGTAACTTTAACATATAGTTCAAGAGGTTATAGTAACAATTAAGCTAGACGCATTTTTTCAGAGCTTAGATCAACAACAAACTTGTGAGTAAAGCAAATAAAAACATATTAAAGTAATTATCTAATATTTTTTGTCTTTAGATTGACAATCTTCTAATACCGTATACATTTTACCATCTAGAAATTTATCTT
Organism: Candidatus Sericytochromatia bacterium; assembly: GCA_014377055.1. GTDB lineage: Bacteria > Cyanobacteriota > Sericytochromatia > UBA7694 > JACMQJ01 > JACMQJ01. Next base: position 2,023 of record JACMQJ010000506.1, on the reverse strand, counting down.
AACTATATGTTTTGTTACCACTTTTCTTGATAAATTAACAATCAACTGCTAATATATTCTTATTCTCTTCTTTAAATATTTCCCTAATTCCTAAAACATTCATTTTAGTTGATATAACTAAAATGAATTATTTTTTATAACTACATCATATTGTCTCTTCATCTATATAAATATATCTACTCATATTTCTGAAATTTAATTTACCTTGTATCGCAAATATTCAATTTGACACTTTATCTATGAACACTTTTGTACTTTTTTTAACAGTTGAATTTTGGATCTAAATTTTAAACTTATTTAGACTGAATAACATTTATACCAATCAATGAACCTAGATTAGGAATATCAATAAAAGGATTTCTATTTCCCTGTTTTTTGAATACCAAGTCATTTCTTTTTCTATCAACATCATTAACAACATCTTTTTGTTCTGACCATTCTACAAATAAAGGAACTTTTGATGTCCAGAAAGCATCTTTTTGAACACCTGTTTGGAAAATACTTTGATCAAAATATCTCATATAAAAATAAAGCATACATCTTGCTGTACGACCTTTTTGTTGATCCCCAGGCTCAAATACTGTATCAAAATTGGTATTTAAGATAGGTGGTGATTGAAGTGTAACGGGCCCTAAAAGACTTTTTAATTTAGCAATAGGAGTTTTGGTTGCTCCAGGTTTATCATTAACTGATAATTTTGAACCACCACTTGTAGTATAAACAATATTACCTGTTGCCGTACCAAAAGCAAAATTGCTTCTTCTGTTGTTAGGAACACTTAATGTTGATTGAAGATGATTTAAATCGCCTACCATCGGTAATTGTTTATTAAAAAATGACTGAGGCCATGTGTGTTCACAGTTTATAAAATCGCCACTAACACCATCTTTATTATCATCCCCTACTTCTTTATAGGTATCACCATTACCACCTGATCCTGCAATAAAAGCTTCTGAATAAGCATCAAGAAGACCAGTTTTGTTACTAATAGTAATATTATCAAGTGTTGCATACATAAATGATTTTGAGTCTTGATAGCCCGTTATTTTGTTGTTTCTTGAAATGATTGTATGTAATGAATCAAACAAGTCTGAACCAGTTTTACCTTTTGCTTCAGCATAATATGCTTGAAGATCTGGTGACAATGATGAATACCAATCTGCGTCTACTCTAAATCCTGATTTATTAGAAGATGAATATGATTGTAGTTGGTCAGGTGAATTTTGTATGTTAGAAGCCGTATTACAACCAGTTATTGCAATAATTGAAAATAGAGCTAAACTACCTAAGATTTTTTTCATAAAAGAACCTTTTTAAATCTATAATTTTTAACTTATAATTATTTGAATAATCTTGGACTAATATTCGTATAATTTTATGTATTTAAGTCAATTATATAATAAACAATATATCTAACATATTAAGAATAACTTATGTAAAGAATAATTTTTAGTTAATTTAAAATTAGCATCAGATATACTGCTATTCTCTTAAGTATTAAATACAATATTATTTCTGAAATAACTGTAGGTTATAGATTTATGTGTAGATTTATCTAAGCCTGAGTTTGATTATGTTTGTGACTTAGAAGATGATTATAAACTTTATACAAAGGTAGTTTACTCAGTAAATTTAAAAATGGAAATAACTCCAGAGTACTGGAGACCTGTTTCTGATTACAGAAATAAAATTAGCTTACAAAACCAATGGAAAAAGTTATAAAATATATTTTTCAACAGATTTAGATTTATTACCAGAAAAGATAAATCAATATTATGAAAAAAGATTTCAAATAGAGTTTTTATTTAGAGATGCTAAGCAGCACCTTGGTTTAGAAGTTTGTATGTCTGAAGACCAACAGGCTTTGACTTTTCATTTTAATACTTGTATTACTGCTTTAAATTTGGCTAAAGTTGATGATAAAATGAATCGAACTGAAAGAACTGCATTTTCTATTATTAACTACAAACGTAGGAGACACAATGAAAAGCTACTTAAATTATTTATATTCAAGTTTGATCTT
>JACMQJ010000505.1 GCA_014377055.1 Candidatus Sericytochromatia bacterium | reverse complement strand
ATTTGGAATATCTCCCCTTGTGGCTAATTCAGCCATAACTTCATCTTTACTTATTAGCCAACCTCTTTTATCTTCGCTAATATCATGTTTCCAACCTTCTTCTGTTATTGTAGCACTACTACTATCTCGCACGGTAGCATAGACTTTTGTTCGTAAGTCTTTTAATTGTTTATCATATAGTTTTTTTAAATATTCTTGAGCATTCCATTCTGTCATATTAAATTTTTTCAAGTATTCTTTAGCTTCCCATTTACTCATAAATTTCTCCTAAGTATTATATTTATTAACTTGAAACAACTAAAAGTAAATTATTTAGAATTGTCTGAATCAATGTTAAGACTATTTTTTTTAAATAAAAATATGATCTAAATTAATGAAATAATAAATCAAGGCTTAACTTTGTTTTTATTATCTTGAAGTTGCTTAACCTTATTGTTAAATTCAGCTTCATTATTCATCAATAATTCAACAGTTTCTTTAAGCACATCCCCATGACAGCGCAGTTTTGCACAGTAACATACAAGTTTTTTACCGGCTAAGGTCATTAAGTCTTGTTTGCTAATCTGTTTGTCAGCCATTTGTTTCCAAAACCAATCTTTATATTCAGTAATTACTCTTGTTCTTTCATCTTCACTTTGATCTTTCATTGGAAAGGGATTAGCGAAAATAGAATCAGTTAAATTAAAATTACGATTAGCTCTGCCAATATAAACCCCATCTTCAGGTATCTGTTTGCCGATTTTATAAAAGTTAACCACTTCAATGGGTTTATCTAGGGCTTTTTTTTTTAGATTGGAGTCATTGGTATCTACTAATGTATTTTGAAGTTCAACCTTTAACACATCCAATACTTTACCTAAAAGGTTTAATCCAGGCCATTTATCTGGGTCAGTTTTCTTGGCATAATATTCTGATAGACCAATTCCCCATATTTTATCTTATCTACTATGTAAGGTTATGCTGTCCAAGAAATAATATAATATAATTATTTGTATTATTAAGATTGTTATGTTGATTTAATAAAACTAAATGTTAAAATTAAATAACAGTTAAGGGATTAAAGTGCAAAAAAAAATAATAAATAAAAAAGAATTCACTGATTTTATGACATTTATGTTGGATGAATCAGAAGTCTCACAAAAAAAACGAATGGAAATTTATGAAGAGTACGGTAGTCTAAGCCCAGAATCAAAAGCAAAATATATTATTGAAAAAATTGGGTCTTATATTTATAAAATTGTATCTCAAATTGAAGATGATGATGATGAAGTAGATAATTCTAAATCATTACAGGAAATGCAATTTTGTTTTTCTGGCTTAAAAAAAATACTTAAAGCTGATGAACAATTAACAGCTTTCAATGAAGCTTTCAAAACATTAAATTTTGAAAAAAAGTTTGATGATTTAGAAAATGTATTAGCAAACCATAAAAAAGATATTTATAAATTTACCAATACTATTTTTGGCTCAATTATTAATAACTTAAATGAAAATAATCCGCCTAATTTATTGGATTTAAAGGAACTTATTACATCAGAAGAAATTTATGATTATGTTGTAAAAAAAGACAATAATTTATCACAAGAAGATTATAATATTGGGAAAATTCTTATAAGCGCTTTAAATAAAGAGAGATCTAGTGTAAATGCAGAAATTATAGGCAGAGTATATGCCTATGTAAAGTCTGGATGGGCACAAGCTGATTTATTCGATGGAAAATCAATAAATGACACTGTTAAAAAATTAAATGATATTATTACAAGTATAAGAGAAAATAGTTTAAGTCTGCCAACATCTGAAAAAGAATCTAATAATCAAAAATTAGCTGAAATTTTCACTGAAAGATTAAATCAAATTGCAGTTACAGTTGTTTATAATAGGTCTGACCAAGATTGTTACGCACAAGCATCAGATTTAATTGATACAAAGTTGGCTAAAGCAGGTACTGCTGATGTTCTTATTCCTTATTATAGCAATCCATCTACTTTGCTTACTATCTATTGTACTTCAAATGAATCTTTGTTTTTCACTGGAGACGGTGAAAAATCATGGTCTGTTTTATCTCATCAAAAAATTAACAATAATTTTTTAATTGGTAAATCAATAAAAAACATAGATAAAGATAAAGATAACAAATTAAGTAAAAATCTTGATAAAAAAATTTACGAAAATAAAATTGAAAATGTTGAAGTTATAAATATTTCTCCTGCTATATTAGGAAATAAAAGTGTTCTTGATGAGTTTAGAGAAATTTTTAAAAAACCAATCTTATCCACTAGAGAAAAATCTTTGATAAATAGTTTTCCTATTTTTAATATTATTTCAAAATATAAGCCCGACGATCAAAGTGGTAAAAATGTTACTGTTAATGAGCTTTTAAATATTAAAGAAAATATTATTTTAAATGAGCGTTATGAATCAAATTCTTGGGATGCATTCTCTCAGCAAGTCAATATATATAAGCCAACCAAAGATAATTTAGAACATTTTTATATAAATAGATTTTTAATTCCTTATGTGGAAGAGTTATGGAATGTTATACAAAATAAAGAAATAAAAGAAGGGTTTGTTATTGCTAACTATAGTACAAAAACACTAAAAGGAAAAGCAACATTTTTTATAAAAGAGTTTCCAGATTTTTTCAGCACTTTGATTGATAAGTTATCTGAAGATGATGATAGAGTTTTATTTAATAAAAACAGCAGAGAAATTATGAAAAAAATTGCTACAGAGCTAGAAAATCATACAGTGTTCAACTCAAAAGAATCTTTAAATACACTAAAAGACCCTATGAAAACTATTAAAAGATCGCTTAAAGAAATTCAAGAACAAGATGAATCAAAAAAAATTAAATCTATCATAAAGAGAAAATAAATGCACGATAATATTTCTCAAATTTTTGAAAATGAAAAGCTTTCATTAATGGTTAAACCATATACAGATAAAAAAACTATTTACTTTCCTAATCATATCAATAATAAAATAAATTGTAACATAGATAGTCCTCTAGCTATGGGAGTTAGCTCTATTTTAAAAGCTGGGTTTAATGTAGAAGAACTAGACTTAAAGAAAAGTGGTGAAAATGATATTTCTGTTACGTTTAACGGTAAGGAAATACAAAGATTAATATTTAAAGAGGTTACTTCTTATAAGTTTTCACAGGAAATTTCTAACTATATTAAAAATGACATTGAGAATTCAAAGGCCGATAAAGTTACTTATGTTTTTTTTGACAAAAAAACATTCTTGAAACAAGAAAATTCATTTGCAAGCTACTTAAGAGCATTGGACACACTTAAAGAAGATAGTACTAAAATAACTGTTGAAGATTTAAGAATTATGTTGCTAGCAGAAAGTGGAATGTATATTGAGGAGTATGAAAATAAGAAATTGCTTTTAAAAGGACAAGATATATTAAATCCATTACTAATTAGTCACTTTAATACAGTTAGTACTCAAATTATTTTAAATGTTGAAAACTATGATGAGATAAAAGATAAACTCAATAAAGCACAACTAGGAAGTATAAATATAGTTGCCTCTTTGAAATCTGGGATAAATCTCCCAATAGACTCCATAAATCCGTTTAGTGCTAATGCTAATTATAGAGACCTAAACACAAAAGAGATTTTTGATAATAAATTACCTTCATTTTTAGATACATTAATAGCTCAAGCAAATGATTATAATAATGCTAAAAAGCGACTTCAAACAGAATCTTCTCCTGAAGTAAAAGAAGAATTAAAAAGCATAATGAAGTATTATTTAAGTACAAATGGTTGTGCTAAAGAGCTTTATTCTTTAAGGCCAGATATTAAGCTAATTTCAATGGGAGTGAAAGAAATAATTGTTTATTCTAATAACAATAATGTGTGTATAAGTAGTAAAAGTACTTGTTTAGGTAACGGCCAGCATTCAACATCCACTTATAAAATACTAGACTTATTATTGCATTGTGATGATCATACTGATTTCATATTAAAGGAAAAATTTGATTGTAATGAAATTGCTCTAGCTAATTTGTTTCAAGTTAATACAAAAGGCTCAATTGCCAAAGCCGCTCAAGAAAAAATATTTAAACTTATAAAAAAATCAGGTCTTGAAGTGGAAGAGTTTATTGATTTTTTTAAACAATCATTCATAGGAGTTAATTGGACTATTGCCCAGTCAAATCCTGATCTTAAACAAAAAATAGCGACTAATAACACTATAACAGAACAAAATAAAGACGATGATTGGCTAAATGAGAACAAAGATTATTTTAGTAAATTTTTTGAAAAATATAATAAGATAAATTCTAAAGAAATTACAGAGTTCTCTCAAATAAAGAAAGATTCAACACACTTTTTAAATAAATTTCAAACTACTTTTAAATTAAAAGGGGTAAAAACATTAGATGTTTCAAGTTCTGTTTCTCACAACTACACCAAACCTATAAAAATTAACGATATTTATCACTATATGTCATTAATTTGTTCTTCAAATAAAAATAATTCACCTATAGACTCACCATATACTGAAGTTGCAGATTTTCAAAAAAATCAATCCAAAGGAAGCTTGAGAAATGTGTATCAAAAAGATACATTGGATAAAAATTTAGATAAGTTTTGGGCAGCAATATTTAATATGGAAAAACCTGGTAATAAAGCAACTTTTGAAAACTTTTTATCTTTTATGACAGGAGAAACTATAGGAAAAAATACAAGTAAATCAGGAAAATATTTTAAATTTATAAAAATGGGAAATGAAGCATTAAATAACAATTATGCTTTAAGTAAAATTCCAGCAATTATACTTTATAGAGATATGGCACAATATTATTTTAATAAAATAATAGATGTATTACCCCAAAGTGCTATTAATATTGATAATTTTACAAGCTTGGCATTTAATGCTTACATTCAAAAATTAGGAAAAAGTAACAATTCAGATATAGGAGGCTTCACATTAGATAATATTAAACAAAACGGAGAATTAATTTTAATGGATATTTCAAATTCTCTTCACAAATATTATAGTGAAAATGATGTTCTTACAAATGATTTCAAGAGAAAAGGACTTCAAGATAATAAAGGTTTATTAGGTGTTAAACATCTTACCATTGAAATTTTCGAGCCTTATAAGGATGCCAGAGTAAAAACTTTGAATAACACTGATTCAGAAAAACTTAATAATATTCAATTTAAATCAATTTTTGAATGTATGTCAGCCAAAAAACCTAAAATATTAGAATATTTTGATGAATATTTTGGGTTAGATAAAGAGTTTAAAAAAGATAAAAAAGCCACAACAAAAATAAAATTTTAAAATTAATTACTATGAAACATACATTTTTTTTCCACTTAACATCACCATTTAGTAATTTTCATCCAGCAAAAACGGAATATAAAGAGCTTACCTTTATTTCTAACGAGCAATTCATGATGTACAGCAAAGCCAAAAACTTTAAAGATGAAGTGTCTGCTGCAAAGATTTTAGAGCTTAATAATACTCCAATTGCCAGAGACTTTATTGATGGCAAGATTACTAGAGAACAAATTGTTAATAATAAAGACTGGGCTGATGAATGGAATAAGCTTATGATGAGTGTAAAAAAACTAGGAAGAGGCGTTGAGAATTACGATGATATTGTGTGGACTAATAAACGTGAAAAGATTGTCTTGTTTGGTGCTAGGTTAAAATTCACTCAAAACGAAGACTTGAAACAAATTTTACTTAATACTGGTGATACTTACATGGTTGAAGCATCACGTTTTGATCCAATTTGGTCTTGTGGATTAACAGAATATGATGCAAAAAAAATTTCTCCTGATAAGTGGCCAGGATTGAACTTATTAGGTAAAGTTCTAGATAATTTAAAGCTAGAACTACAAAATAGTTTAACGCAAACCAGCAATTCAAAGTCTAATTCCATGTCTAATAGCCCCATAGAAGTTCATAATTTCTACCATTTGAATAAAATTATTCCAGAAGATAGTGTGTATATAGGAAGATCTAACAGAAACTTTAATTTACTTGGATCTAAATTCGCCAACCCTTTTCCCATGAAAGACCAAAGCGAAGAAGAAAGAATTAGAGTAATTACTGAATACAAAGATTGGTTATGGAAACAGATTTCTGAAAATAATATAACCAAAGATGAATTGCTAGGTCTTACTGGCAAAAAATTGGTTTGTTATTGTAGCCCCAAATTATGTCATGGAGATATTGTTAAAGCTACAGTTGAATTGTTAATAACAAATGAAGCAGAATTTGATAATAAAGTAAAAGTTATTTACCATAGCAAAAATAAAATTAAGCCTTAATCTTTATATTAAATAACGAAACCATTTGAATCTATGAATAATTAATTTCAAAGATAATAAATGAATGAAGTCTTAAATTTTAGCCGACTTATAGTTAAAAGATATTCAAAACAGCAGTAGTAAACCTAATCTTTGATTAACCGATATTTATATACATTAACTGCTAACTATTTTATTCATTTTACCCCCATTAATACACTTATTTTTTTAATTTCTCTAAATCTTGAATATATTGCTCTGTAGATATGTTTCCTGATTTTAGTTCGTTCAACAAATATCTTTCCAGAGCTTCTCTAGATTCAATATCTCTTTGTTCATCTAGCTTTTTTAATATTTCTGGCATATTAGCCAGTTCTGATTTCGCTAAATGTAGATATGTATCTAAGGAATTTATGTCTTTATGCCCGGTTAGCTGTTGAACATGTGCTTTTAATGTATTTACATCAAGTAAGGCATTTCTAAAGCTGTCTTTATTATCAAAATCATATTGTTTGATAAGATTGATAAATATATTGGTTATAAACCTATGGCGGAACATATGTGCACACAAACTAGATTTAATTTTTAACATACTTCTTAGTCTAGTAAAATCGTTACTTAAACTGCTTGAATTAATTTTCTCGCCAGAGTGTTCACTAATGAATAAAAAGTTTAAATCCTTATCTTTAACGGTTTTTCGGATTATCTTATTCCTATAAATTTTAATGAAAGAATTAATCTGATTCAAAATTTGTTTATCAACAGGTACAAACCTAGAACTTTCTCTTCTTCTTTTCAGGGTGGCAAGCCTTAGCAACCCCTTAGGGCTGTTAATGGCATCTGTAATGTCACTGATCTGTATTAATGCAATTTCACCTAACCTGGCACCTGTATGCTCTAGTAGCTTAATTAAGACCTTTGTTCTTTCTTGCGCGAACTTGGAAACATACAATTTATCTATGTTTTGATAAATTAAATCTATATCTTGCAGATTAATTGGGTTTCTAGTAGTTTTTTCAGCATTAAGTACCATTGCCTTATGCTTTTTAACATTTTTGATTTGTCCCTTGCTGGAAACGGTTCTATCTTCTACATTTAACACATTTTTAACATAATCATCATCGTTTAAAAAGGTCTTACCAAAGAAGTCAAAAAACTTTATTATTTGGTAAATGATATTGTTAACTGTGGTGTTATTTCGTACAGCACCATTGGCGTCCTTTTCTACTTGAAGACTCTTGGATAAATTGAGCAAGTCATCTTCTAAAAAATTACTTAACTTTAATTTTTGGATTTCACAGTAATCAATCAATATTTTCAAGCAAAAAACTGTTCTTTTTATAGTGTTTGCACTTAAATTAGTGTTTAAATGACTAGATAAATACATGTTGACAGGAGTTACTGGGTTTCCATTTTTATCTTTCATAAAAGGGAAATTTTTTAATACCTTAAAGTTCATTTCATTTTTATGAAAATAATCAGGAATTGATACAGTAGGCAGAAAATCAATTTTGCTCATTCTTTCGTTCCTTTAATAACCTTTAGATGAGATTCTTTCTTAAGTGGAGCAAACTCTGTGAAGTTCAATGCATAAGACTGCAAACGTGCTACATGCTTACTGCATAAGCTATGAACAAGGTTAAGCTCTTTAATGTTTTGGATATTTTTTAATAATTGTAGATTATTCATTAACTCACTAATAGCAACAACATTAACCTGTTTTTGTTGCTCTAGTTCAGATTCTAATTTTTTAGCTCTTTCCTGGTAGTACTCTTTGGTATTCCTACCCACTGAACTGTCTGTAGAATTAGTTAGCTTTTCTAATGCTAATAAACGTAGCTTATCTATTTCATTAAAACCATTATCAAAAAGCTTTTCAGAAGTCCTTTTTAAGGTGTTTAATGAGCTTATTTGAATACCAAGCTCTTTATCTTCGTATTTGGCGAGATTTCCCTGAGAGCCTAATGCATTTATTACTAACTCATTATTTAAATAGTTAGTGTAATTAGTGCAAACCTCTAAAAGAAATTCCCTCAATTTCATCAGGTTTGCTTTGTTTTGTTCTACTCTTTTATCATCCATGATTTTTTACCTTTACAATGATTTCAAATTGATTATTTTTGTCGTCGTCTAAAAATTCGGGTTCAACAGTAATTAACTTATTTTCTAGTAATGTATTAACATAATCAGCCAAGTCATCTTTATCTATCATATCGTATGAAACCACACCAAACTTCGTCTTTAGCAATTCTTTTAGATTGTTATGGTTTTCTATGTTCTCGGTTATATATTGAGCTTTTACATTATTCATTACTTGACCATCTAAATTTTCTTGAATGTAGTGATAGACATGCTCTGCATTCGTATGTCCCAGAAACCACCGAAGTGTGTCAATAGACTTGAATCCTTTTGACCAAAAAAATGCCATCGCAAAAAATCTTCTTAATTGGTGCTGCCTTATGTAGGGGCGCTTATCATTAATTAAATCTACTTCCAAGTAATCAAATAAAGTATCTAGATTTTCATAAAAGTTATGCTTATCTCTCTTTGCATTCCACGGAGTCCAAGTATTAGGAAAAACAAATAATTTATTACTTTCATTATTGTTTAACTTTTTTGCTATTTCATTTATGTTTTTAAGCATATCAATAACAACTTCCGTGGTTGGTAGGCTAATATAATCTCTTATACCAAAGCTATGAATATAACTTTTACTTTTTCTAAAACTTAATTGCAGATTGCTTTCATCAAAACAGCCTATTTCCATACTACTTATTTCACTTTGCCTTCTTGCCATTAATGCTCCGACTACAAACTGAACGCAACCGTAGTAAACCTTTAATAAACTCAAGAGAGATTTGTTGGCTCTTATGTTTTTAAAATAATTTTCATTCGTTTCCATATAATAACAGGAAACTCCTAAACTTTTAAGTTTTGAAGAACTGCTTTTAATAGTCAAATTATCTAAATAATTTTTATCAATTATAATTTTTAATTTATTGTTAGATAATCCATCGCTTTCAATGCTATTTAGAAACGAACAAAAAGATTTAGTTATATCTTTTCCATATTCAAAATGAAAATCTAGGCACGATTGCATGATTTTAAATATGCTTTCTACTGGATAAGTTTCAAAATGCTTAATCTCTTTACCGTTAAAGTTGTAGTTTAAAATAAATTCTAATTCACTCTTAAATGGTAAGCTACAATTATGATCAGTATCTGAATGCATCTTATTCATTAACTTAATGCCAGTTAATAAATTTTGGATTGTAGAATCTACACTATGAGAAGAAGTTTCATCATTTCTAAAGTAAGAAGAATATTCCCTAATGTATTTGTGGTTTACTTTATTCAACAACACATTAGATAAAGAAAATTGTACCCCTAAAAATAAATTAGGAAATAAGGCTTTTTGTAAGTCTATATTTTTGGTTTTTAATAGCTTTTCAATTTGAAGTATATCTGCATTGGTAAGATTAGCTGGAATTTTTATCCCTTCTGACTCTAAAAATGAGGCTAATTTTTCTTGACCTGAATAAAGGTCAAATAGTATAGGATTGTGGAGCTTTTTATTAAATAAAAATAATAGCTGGTCTTTGTCCACAGATTTAAATCCATTTTTTGCAAATGAGCCATCATCATAGAAATTTATTAAATTAAATAAATGTAGTATTCCATATAGTCTTGCCAAGATAGTGGCTTCTGAATTTAAATACATTTCATCCAGATAAAATAAATTCATAATTAATTTTTTGAATGTATATAGGGTTTTATAATTTCTAGTATGTGTCAGTAATACTCCATCTTTCAAAGGTATATTAAAATCAATAACAGTGTTTTGTTTTTTTGTTTTATTTAACTCTAAGCTCCAGATATTATCCTCAAAAGAGGACTTCAGAAATGGAATCTGAAATTCTTTCTCAGTTTCAAATTTTTGTAAAAAATCTAAATTATTAAACATAAATGACCTTTTTGAAATTATCAGAATTAATTTTACTACTAGCTTTATTTAACAATTTATCAAAGGAGTAATATGTTTTATTGGTTTTTATTTCACTTACTAATTTATCTGTGAAATCACACCAAAATATGGCTTTATCTTTAATTTCTATTTTATTCACAGCCTTATCAACTGCTTCTTTGAGAGACAGTAAAGCAGTTAAGTTTTCTTCATTTATTGCTATGTAGCATTCATTAAAACTTTCAGAAGCCTCTGTTTTATGCTTCTTGTTATTAGGTAAGTCTTTCAATATATGATTCTCTAAAAATTCATTTAAAGTATCCATACTTTTAAATCCTATCGCTTGTAATAAATAATCACTATCTTTCATAGCTTCATAAATTATTCCTTTTTGAAAAATTCTAATCCAGCGGCTTTGATAAAAATGAATAATTGGTTCTGGCAAGTAATGTGTCAATAATTTAGGGTTATAGTTTTCATGTCCTAAAATTTCAGCCATTTTTTTTGTATTTTGGCTTGTAAAAAATTCTTTTACAGCACAAGTTGCCCTTATTTTTGTAAACGTTACTTTAGAAACAAAATCAGTTACAGATTGCTTATCGAAATCATAATTTTTGTTAATAAACTCAGTTAAACTTATTTCAGTAGATAAATTTTTTGCTAAAGTTATATTAGAATTTACTATTTTTAAAAAAGCATTTTCATTTACATGTAAAAATAAATAGTCAGAATTAACAATACGACTCATTTTTTCACTGTTTATTAACAAAATATTTATTAATTTTTCAGTAGTCTGGTTCAGTAAAATCTTTTGTTCAGAAAAGGTTTTTCCTTTTCTATGTTTTTGACCTACTAAAAATATACCAATATCTGTTTTAATTACTGAAGTTATGGTCAAATTTTTTAAAAATTGATCGGTTATAGAAGGATGATTAATAACTAGTAGACAACATATGGCAATAACATGAGTTTTATTTAAAATGGCATTTTTATTCAAGTTATTTCTTAACCAATTACTCATCCCGCCATCCAGCCACATCTTATGCTTCGTCCTAAGTGTCTCCATTGGCTCTGTGAAAAAATCGTCAGTTGGATATTCGCCTATTTTTTGTTGTTTAATGTAATCGTCAACCACACTATTTGCCCAAGCAGTCACTATCTCTATATCCTGGTTTATTTTATTCTTTAAAATAAAAATAGATTTTTCATCACTTATTTCAAGAGGTATTTCAGTTATTAGTTTATTTTTAACTTGCTTACTATTTTTTATTTTTATATGGGCTAAATTTCCATTTGACCTTTGTGTTTTTAATCTTAATAAATCTTTATTAATGGGTGAAAAAACATCATTGAAATATTCAATAAAATTATTCCAGAAAGACTTATAAGGTTCAATATTTACTTTTTTATCATTAGTTTCATTAAAAAATACAGAAATATATTTAGCCAGATCTTCAGTATTAGAAAATAAAAAATTTTTATTATTTCTTATACAGTAATCTATATACTTATTTAATATCGTCATACTGCCATTATTTATTTTATTGTGCCTAGGAAAAAGATTAAGCTTAGAAACTACACCTAGTGCTGCTTCTTCACCCCAATGGGTTGCATATCGAATTAAATGAATCGCTCCGGTATTTTTTCTTTCAAATAAATAGCCTTGCAGGATTAATAACTTATTTTTTAACGGTAAGGTATCCAGTGCAAGATTAAAATCTATATTTTTACTATAAACCTCTAAAGGAACTAATCTATCCTTGTTCAAGGCTGCGATCATCCGTACTAAATAATTCCTAATTAGTTGTTTAAACTTTAAAGAATAGCCTAAAAAGTTAGATGAGCAAAATTGTAAAAAACTTGAAAACAATTGTTTATTGCTTGAATTTTTAAAGGTTAAATAATTGATCTTTACATCGTATAAATAACAATAAATATTAAGAAGTTTAATAATCAAATTTGCATTGGATTTCTTTATTTGTAAAAGAGCTACTTTTTTAAGCTCTAATACAATATTGTTATCAATATATGAAAGATCATCCATAAAGCTGTTATAAAACATTATTTGTGAATTTTGGATAATTTTATGGGTTGATGTAATCATTTAATATTAGTAAATATACCTTATACAGTAAGGCAATAAAAACTAATGTCAAATTTTGGACAAGTAATTACAAACTTGATATTTAAATAAGTAAATAAAAATAAAAAATTTACCCTTGGGTGATAATTAATAAGTTTTTTGGATAACTGTCAATGTCTAAGTTAAGGCTTATTCTTTGCTTTATTCTTTAACTCAAGTGAAAAATCTTCTTTTAATTTTTGGATAACATTTTGCATAGTAGATATTTTATCGTGATTAGCAGCTTCACACATTAAAGTGTTACCAGTATTAAGCAGTATCTGTTTCAAGTCCTCGTTTTGAGTAAATTTTAGTCTTCCACCAAACAAGACAATCTTTTCTCTTTTGTTAGTCCAGACAACATCATCATAGTTTTGAACTCCTCTACCAATCTTTTTAACACTCATCATCAGCTTATTCCATGCATCAGCCCAGTCTTTGTTATTGACAATTTTTTCTCTCGTAATCTTGCCATCAATAAAGTCTCTTGCTATCGGAGTTTTATTAAGCTCTAAAATCTTTGCAGCAGACACTTCATCTTTAAAGTTTTTGGCTTTGCTGTACATCATGAATTGCTCGTTAGAAATAAAGGTGAGGTCTTTGTATTCAAATTTAGCAGGATGAAAATTGCTAAATGGTGATGTTAAGTGGAAAAAGTAAGTGTATTGAGGAGCTTCATGAACTGATTGCTTAGGTGTATCTAATTTTAGTTTTCTATTCAAATCAATTTCTACCAGTTTATAGTCAAGCCCTTCAAAGTTTTCTTTAATCATTTTTAGAATCCTCACTTCATCGCCAGCAGCCAAACCGCAACCAATCAGAGGCATCCCAAATTTCGAATTCGGGTATTTATTTTTAATATTTTGCAGTAACTGAGGAAAAGAGTCATATTCAAACTGGTCTCTCTCATTTCCATAGCGATACTGGGTGTATGCATTAATAATAGTTAATTTGTGTCCATTTATTTCAACAGTAGCTTCAGAAAAAGTTCCTATTTTGTTCTTATCACCATAACCAGTTTTTTTATCAGCTTCAAAAGCTTCTGGAAAATGAGTTTTGATATGTTTGGCAATTCCAGAGCCCATAGTATTAAACGAATTACAACCATGAATAATGACATCAAATTCACCATTTTTAGCTTGCTCAATTAAATTTCCGTAGTGTAACTGCATAATAATTCCTCGTTATGTTTATTTTAACAGATATACTAAATTAGTAAATTGTTAGAGAAGAAAGAAACTTTTAAAGTTGACTATGAATACTATAATACGGAATATTTATTAAATCAGGCATAAGTAATTAACAATAAAATATTTACTTATCAAAAAAGTTCTTTTATGGTAGAATTATTGATATTTTTTAGGATTATTTATGACAATGCAGACTAATTCAATTTTGTACAGTGAAATCAAGAAAATCGTTTGGGCATTTGCCGATATGGTAAGGGATAAAGGTAATGGTACAGTTGAAGATTATGCTAAGATTGTTCTTCCTACTTGTTTGGTTAAACGTACACTAGATTTACAAGCAGAATTTAATAAAAATAATGGTTCTTCGTTCTTTGAATTAGTAGAAATGGGTGCGTCTTCAGATGAGCAAGCATTATCAGACATCAATCTTAAAAGTTATCGCTTTTATGATAATAACAGCATTAAAGAAAACAATCTTCAGCCAAGCATCGTTTTGATTACTTGGGCAGACCTTATGGGTTTCCAAGATAATCCTAACGGTGATGAGCGCCAAGTCGGTGTTGGGCAAGAAGGTAGTAAGCGGTTAATGTTTAATCAAGTTTATGTGACTAAGGCTAAAAACTTCGTTGAACTTATGTTTGAAATCATTGAAGCATTAAATACTACAATGAAGCATGTATTCACTACATTTGAATATCGTCAGCTAATTTTACAAAAAAATATTGTTCCATTTTCTGAATTTTATAAAACCTGTCATGCAGAATTGTCAAAGTATGAGTTTAATATGGAAAATATTTCTACCGATATGTTCTCTGATATCTATATGGACTTAATGGGTAGATTTGCATCAGATGCGGGTAAAAAAGGTGGTGAATTCTTTACCCCTACTCCTTTAGTAAAGAATGCTTGGCAATTTACCGATATTAAAGATTATGCAAGAAAACTAATTAGTGGTCAAAAAACTCATATTTCCATTGGCGACCCCACTTCTGGTTCAAACACATTTTTAATTTATGGTTACGACTTAATCATGGCTGAATGTGAAAAAATGGAGCCTGGTAAGGTTTCTAAAGCTGTATTCTCGTTTTATGGGCAAGAATTAAAGGCATTTCAATACTGTCTTGGTTTAATTAACATGATTTTCCATAATACCATTGATACTTATAATGCAGGAATTGAAATTTCTGATCAAAACTCAAACGTTATTACAGATTATAAGAACGGTATTGGTCGTATGAGAGGGCAGCTTGATATCGTTGTTGCCAATCCACCCTACGGCACCAAAAACTATGGTATTGAGTATGCGCAAGCTAATAAGTCTAAAGATGACCGCTGGAAATTTGGTGTGCCTAAAAAAGCAGAAGGTGAATATGCTTTCTTAATGACCATTTATGATTTACTAAATAAACAGGGTAAAGCCGTAATTGTTATGCCATTAGGCACATTATTTCGTGATAGCGCAAAAGAAATTCGTAAACATTTACTGCAAGAAGATATTATTGAGGGTATTGTAACATTGCCTGGAAATATGTTTTTAACCACTTCAATTCCTGTTGTTCTTTGGATTCTAAATAAAGATAAAAAAGAAGCTGATAAAGGCAAAGTCTTTATGGTCAATGCCAGTAAAGACTTTAAAAAAGTCGGTAAATTTAATAATTGGCAAGAACAAAAAGCTATTCAAAACTATTTAGAGCGAATTGAAGAAGTAGACTATTGTGGCTATGCTGATTTTGCTACTTTAGAAAAAAATAAATTCAATTTAAGTGTGCAACGTTATTTTTCTAAAGAAAAAGAGAAAGAAATTGTTGATATTGTTTCTTTAGAAAAAGAAATTATTGAACTTGAAACTAATTTAGTTGCCAAGAAATCACAAATGAATTCATTGATTTCTCAAGTTTTAGCTTTAGAGGTGTCAGATGAATAATTATCAATTAGTTAAAAATACTGAATGGAAAGAAGTTGAAATTAATGGTGAAGATAAAGATATTCCATTATTTTGGAAATTAAGTGCAATTAAAAATATTGCTCAAGAGAAAAAGAAAAGAAGAATAACCAAAGAAAATGACAATTTTTGTATAAATTTAGAAGATATTTCTCAAGGAGATGGGAAAATAATTTCTTCTTCAACATGGAAAGAAAACAAGAGCATAAAAACAATTTTTGAAAAAAATGATATTTTATATGGAAAATTAAGACCATATTTAAAAAAATATTGGGTTGCCGATAAAGAAGGATTATGCTCAACAGAAATTATAGTTTTATCTAATACTCAGGAAACAATTCCTTTATATTTGTATTCTCTTATTATAGAAGAAAAATTTAATAGTTATATTAATGAAAAAGCCGAAGGAACAAGAATGCCCAGAGCAAGATGGGAAGATATAAAATCTTTTCAATTAGCTCTACCACCCCTTGAGCAACAATCAGCCATAGCCTCAATCCTCTCTTCACAAGAATCAATAATTCAAGATATTGAATCTCTTATCTCTAAATATGAGTCTCGCTTTCAATATTTAAGTGAAGAATTACTATCTGGCAGACTTCGTGTAAAAGAAGTAGGTGGGCAAACTATATTTTACAAAAATGCTGATGATAATTGGAAAGAAGTAGAAATTAATGGGGAGATGAAAGAGATTCCTCATGATTGGGATTTAGATACAATAGGCGGAATTAATATTCCATTAATAAAAACTGGTGTTAAGCTATATAGTGGTAAATTACCTTTTTATGCAACTGGTGAAGTGGAAGATTTTAATTTATCATTACAACCCACAGGTTTTTTTTCTTATGATACAAAACCCTCACGAGCAAATTTGGCAGTTTATGATAATTCAATCTATATGGCAAGAATGAAAAACACATTAAAAATATTAAATTTTGCAAAAAAACAAGATATTTTACTATCTACTGGATTTTTAGGATTAAGACCAAATCCCATTTTTATAGATAGGAATTTTTTATATAATTTAATACAAACTTCTTCTTTCCAGGAAAGAAAAAACCAAAATTGTAAAGGGAGTACACAAGAATCCTTATCTGATAGTGCAGCACAATCAATACAGATTATAATTCCATTATTAGAAGAACAAATTTTAATAGGTTTATTACTAAAAGATGTAACCGCCTTAATTGATCAGCAAAAAGAATTTCTTACCAAAGAAAGACAAAAATTTGATTGGTTATTAGATAATCTTTTATCTGGTAAATATCTTGTTAAATAAAATAACAAATACCATTTTTATAATATATCAAGGATGAATAATGAGTAAAGAAATAACATACCAAAATGAAGGCAAAGCCTTTATTGAAAAACAAGTAGAAGCATATTCAGGCAAGGCTATTAGTATTTATTCTGAAGAATTTTCTACGCAATATGCTGATGTGTTGCAAGAATGTTCTCCTTTAATTGGTGGCTCTATTACAGGGCATTCTAACCTTAAGTCTCAATTTGGTATTGTTGGGTTAAGAGAGAAAATAAAGGATTTTAACTTTAACAATCTTAACTTTTTTTTATCTAAACATAAATGCAAGCAATCAATAGAAGAAGTTTTGGAAATTATATTCCAGGACTTTAAACAAAAGTATGAACATGTTCAAAATGAAGCTGAACTTTTTCAATTAATTTTTACACCGAATCAAGACCTTAAACTACATTTAAAAAGAGCTATTACTTTAAAAGGTATTAAAGATACTTTTGAATACAATGTTATCTATTTTGAAAAAGCTGGTAAATATTTAGGTAAAAACGATTTTTATACGATTAGAGAACGCCGTGTTCCTGTTATTCATCAGTATAAAAAAACTGAACGATCTGATTTTCTTCATTATATTAATGGCATTCCCTTAATGCTAGTAGAATACAAAACAGAAGACTCTGGCATTTTACAAAGTTTAAAAGATTTTGAAATAAAAGAGAGTTATAAAAAAGTGCCATTTAAAGTAGCTCTTAATGATGGTAGAGATGTTATCTTATTTTGCCATCTTCAGTCTTTAAAATTTCAAAATGGAAAAGACAATAGCTTTCATTGGGTTCATTATTTACCTGAAAAGAAGTTTATTGGTGTTAGAGAGTATAACAATATTGAATATTTGTTTGACGAATTGAGTTGTCAGCCAGAAAATATGTATCTTTACTGTGTTAATGGTT
>JACMQJ010000085.1 GCA_014377055.1 Candidatus Sericytochromatia bacterium | reverse complement strand
TCAGTAACGATTAATGATAATGAATATTCCAAAAAAGGTGATTCATATATGAACGTAGAAAACTCATATTTTTCAGGGTTCAGAATGACTAAAGATGAAGCTTATAAACTTTTAAAGAGTGCAAAAAATTATAACCAATTTGCTAATCAGTTTGACAAAATTTATAAATAATAATTATCCCCTTTCAGAAAATTATTTTCTGAAAGGGGATAATTATGTTTAGCGGCTTTGGTGCATAATTTTAAAATTTAAGAGATATGATAATGACATCCTCCCCGACCCAAGGGTACGGGGTATCCTTAAGATGTTAGCTTTAATCAAACAAACTTATATAATGAACCCTCTTGTCAAGACAGACAATTTTAAATTTGTTCCCTTTCAAGCGACATAAGCGTTTCTTCTTTTACTGGAAATAATATTTTGACAAAGAAATGATTTAAAAATAAGTTCTTTATCAAGATTACAAAGATTATCAGCTTGAATATTATCATCTTTGAAAATAGAAGAGTAATTTTTTATAAAAATTTTCTAGATTGGTATAGAAAAATATATTAGGGAACTAATCAGATCAAACGGTAATTTAATGTTTAAAATCTTTAACAAATAAGATACTAAAATATCCTCAAATAATAATCTTATCTTTCATATTTATAATTTTTCATTAAAAGGGTATTTTTAGAATCTTCTATAAAATTTTAATATACCGCTATATTTTTTTACACTACTGATTAAATAATTGTTAGAATGATTATACATTTATCAGCATTTGTTAATTTTTGGAGTGAGTTATGATTGAGCAAGATACCTTTTTTATGAAAAAAGCAATTGAGTTAGCAAAGCAAGGACGAGGTAGAACTGGTCTGCACTCGATGTCAGGTGCATTGGTTGTTAATAATGGTGAGATAGTCGGTGAAGGTTTTTATTCATTATCAGGTAGTGAACATGCTGAATATTATGCTCTAAAAGCAGCAGGTGAAAAAGCCCAAGGAGCAACACTATATGTAGTTGTAGAGCCATGTACAAATAAGGGTAAATATACTTCATGTTGCAAATTTATTAAGGATAAAGGAATTAAACGTGTTGTAGTTGCTACGGAAGACCCAAACTCTAGTGTTAAAGGTAAGGGGATTGCATGTATAAATCAAACAGATATGGAATTAACTTTTGGTGTAGAACAAGAAGCTGCTACGGTCTTGAATGAAACTCTCATAAAATATTATGCTATCAGGCTTCCATTTGTTAATATGGTTAATGCCATGACTCTTGATGGTAAAATATCGACTGTTATTGGTGATCGTGAATGGATTTTTTGTAATGAATCAAGAAATTATTTACATGAATTAAGATCACAATATGATGCTGTTATTGTAGGTGTAAATACGGTTATTCTTGATAATCCCCAATTAAATTGTAAATCGATTGGAGGAAAAGATCCTGTCAAAATAGTTTTAGATAGTTATGGTAAAACTCCTGCAAACTCAAAAATATTTATCAAAAGTGTTAGGGATGATCATAAACCAAATGTGATTATTGCTGTATCAAGTCATGCTACTGAAGAAAGAATTAAATCCTTGACAGCCGCAGGTGCCGAAGTATTAGTTTGTGCTGATGAAAAAAATGATGATTCTCCTTATGGGAAAGTTAATCTAAAAAAATTGATCTATCTTCTTGGTAAAAAAGGTTTTACAAGTGTTTTATTAGAAGGTGGGGGAAACTTAAATGCCTCTGCAATAAAAGAAGATATTGTTGATAAAATAACTGTCTTTATTACACCAAAAATTGTTGGTGGTAAAGATGCTATGACACCTGTTGAAGGTAATGGCATTTCTTTGATGTCTGAGGCTATTGAGCTAAAAAGCTATACATGCAACAAAATAGGTAATGATCTATTGGTAGAAGGATATTTTTAGATTAGCAGCCCTTAAAAAAATACAACTATCTTAAAAAAATTAAATATGTTTTGTAATGATATTTTTTTACTTTGCATCTAGTGCAATTAAAACAGAAACTATTAGAAAAGAAACTGACGTATTTTCTTCATTTTAATTATTCAATTTTCACCATATTTTTCAATCATCATTACGCACAAAGAGTTTAAACACACTTGATCGTCAGGGGGTTGTTCTGATTTAGATTATTTTATTTTTCTGTAAACATTCTATATCTTTCTCATTATTTAGTTCTTTTTTAATCCATCCTTGACAACAGCTATAAAGTAAAGTCTTCACCAAGATAATGTTTACGAGCTACATCGCTGGTTGCTAGCTCCTCACGTGTACCTTGTACAATAATTTTACCATCACTCAAAATATAT
>JACMQJ010000504.1 GCA_014377055.1 Candidatus Sericytochromatia bacterium | reverse complement strand
TGAATTACCACCGTCAATTATAATATCTCCTGATTTTAAATATTTACTTAATTCTTCAATATTTTGATCTACTGGATCTCCTGATGGAACCATCAACCAAACTATTTTTTGTTCAGGTAATTTTTTGACCATTTCATCAACTGAGCTTGTACCTTCTGCACCCTTGACCACAGCCTCCTCTACTTCCTTTGGCGTAAGGTTATAACCAACAATTTGATGACCATCTTTTATAAGTCTTTCGACCATATTTCCACCCATCTTACCAAGACCAACAAAACCAATTTTCATTTTTCTACTACCTCTAAGAACATACAATCTTTTTTTTAATAATTATTTTTAATCATAGCAAAAAAACGCATCATTTCCAGATAATAGATTAAAATTCCTAATAAGTGTATTTGAGTTCTTATTTAAAATTATCTAATAGGAATAGAAAAGTAAAAAGTACTACCTTTATTCTTGTAACTTTCAAAGCCAATCTCTCCACCATGTGCTTCAACAATTTGTTTACACAAATATAAACCTAAACCTGTTGATATATCCTGTTCTTCTTTTGCATCTGTACTTTCAACACTTGTTTTATAAAAATTAAATATCTTTTTTTGTTCATAAACAGCAATCCCTCTACCATCATCTGTTATTCTTACTTCAGCTGAATTATTAGTTAGCCTGGTTATAACTTTGATATTTCCTGATTCTTGAGTGTATTTAATTGCATTACTCAATAAATTAGTTATTACTCTTAATAACTCAGTTCTATCAATCATTATTTTTGGTATTTTTTTATCAGTAATTAGAGTTAAAAAAATATTTTTTTGATCTGCTATTGGTTTTAAACCATGAAAACAATCATCAACTAATTGATTAAAATCTTCTTCTCCCATAAATAAATTCATTTTTCCTAATTCATATTTTTGAACTTTCAAAAGATTATTAATTAGTTCAAGAGATTGATTACAATGTTTGATCATTAAATTAATAAAAAAAACTCTTTGCTCTTTACCTATACTATCTTTATCTCTAATAGTTTCAAGTGTCCTTGTAATAGCAACTAGAGGTGTTTTTAGATCATGAGTAATCAGAGAATTAATTTTTTCTTTTTGTTCCTGTTGTTTTAATACATCCTCTGTAATGTTCCAAAATTCATTTGCTAAGCTTCCAATTTCATCTTTTCTAGTTAATAAACTTTTAATTGAATATTTATCTTTTTTGGCTATTCCTTCTGCCAAATCATAAAAAGGTTGCATTATATCCCTAGAAATATAATAACTGAGTAACAATAAAATCATTAAAAAGATGGATAAAAAAGCAAATAAATTATTTCTTGTATCCAAAAAAACCTGATCTTCAAATAAAGTTGAACTCATTGTAGCCAGAACTAAATTACCACCTGAATAATTATTAATGGTATGAAACTTTATCTTATAATCTCGATCTTTCCAATTAATCAAATAAGTACTTGTTGGCTTAAAATCTTGATTATTCTGGTTTTGGCTTATCTCAAGATCTGTAGGTAAAGTACCATCAAATAAAGCATTGGTACTCAAAAAAGATTTACCATTCCAATAAAAAGAAATATTTACACCATCCTGATATAATTTTTCAAGATAATGCTGATCAATTAATTTACCTGCAATAATATTTGTTGATTCTGACTTAGGGTTAATAAATTTAGTTAGAATAATTAACCCTTTATCGGTCAAAAAAGCATAAACTCTACCATTTTCAAGAGATGGTATATTGATATTCCTGTCTATTTCGGAATAGTTTGTTTTTGAAAAAATAAAGTTTTTTGAGTCAACTATAGTAAAATAATCAAGATTCAAGGTGGAAAAGATAGAGTTAGAGGATTTTTCTATATCATAAGAGCTTTTAGTTTCTATAATATTAATTAGGTCATTAGCTTTTATTTGTACTGATAGATTATTTTGAAAGCCATCAATTAAATTTTTTACGATAGAATAATTTGTGTATAAAGAAGAGCTAAGAGCTTGCTCAGTTTGTTTTTCGACTACTTTTTTTACATTTAAACCCGTTATATAGTAACTAACCGAAAAAGTAAATGTAGCTATTATTACAAAAAGAACAAAGAACTTAACTCTTATGTTCATCTAATCTTAGAGATATTTGCTTATTTTGTTAGGTGATACGTCTGGTAAACCTCTTTCAAACAAAACAATTTTTCCTTTTTTATTAATTAAAACAACTGTTCTCTCAATAAAACCCATAAAATTCATTGAATTATACATATCAGATATTTTATGATTTTGATCTATTATTAGTTGAAAAGGATATTTTTGATCTTTAATAAAAGTATTATGACTAACTGCATCAGCAGGATTTACACCAAATACTTTAACATTAATTTTTTCAAGACCTTTATAATTATCTCTAATATCATTTAATTGTTGTGTACATGTAGGAGTAGCATCACCTGGATAAAATACAAGTAAAACATTACTTTTGTTCTTAAAGTCTGATAAACGTACTTTTTTACCTTTAGAATCCATTGCCGAAAACATAGGAGCAGCAATACCAGCCGCTATTTTAACTTTTTTGTTTTTGTCCCCATAGTTTGAAACATGGACATTGGTTTTATTGCCTTTTAATTCAGCGTTACTAGGCAAAGTTACAGCAAAACTAAGACTTAAAGCAATAATTGCTCCAAAAATATTTTTTTTCATTATCTAATCCTTATAAAAATTTATCTTTAATACTAGATTTTACTGCAAAAATTGATAAAGTTAAAAAAAGATAGAAATTATTAATTTTATACATAAACGAATTAAATTATAATTATGAATGTAAAATTATAACTGAGAATAAATATAATGGCAGAAGACAACTATTTTAAAGATGACTTAGATCCTGTAAAAAAAGAGAGCAAGGGCTTTGATTATACATGTGATAAGTGTGGCAAAGTTGAGCTAAAAGCCAAGTCATCATATAATGTAATGGGTAAAGACCTTTGTATGGATTGTTGGTTTAATTTTGACTATAAAAAAGAATTAACACCTAATAAATAGCTTTTAGTAAATTTATTTTGATTCTCCAGCTTCCTTTAATACCAGAGCAATAGCAGGTGAAAAAGCTAGTAAACAACACATAGATAGTACAACCGTTAAGCTAATATGTGAATTATAACAATATCCAACAATACTAGGTGTTATTGATGAAAGAATGTAGGTAATACTAAACATAGTACCAATTATCATTCCAATCATTGAAGGATTCATATTTGGTTGACTTTGTAAAAGTGTTACTAATGGAGCTACACCCAAAAACATTCCTACACCTGATAGGGCTAAAACAATAGTTAAAATAGACGGATCGTTGATATTTACAGCCATCAGTGAAGCAACTGGTAATATTATTGAAGCAGCCAAAATAAATGGTTTACACTTTTTTACGGCTCTTAAAATAAATCCTGTTGCGATTGCAGTTGGTATACCCCAAAGATTCATCCAACTTAACCATTGCATAGTTTGTAATTTTGGTATGTGAAAAACTTCTTGATAGTAAATAGCTAACCAAGTATTAAAAACAAGATAAAGAGCAAGTGGGCCAGTAAAAGCAAAAGAAATAATCCAAGTAAGAGGCAAATTTAGACTATCAATATATCTAGGACTTTCAACATTTGATACAGTTTTATTAAAAGGAATATTAATGAAAAGCCATAAAAGTAATGCGAATATTCCACTAATGCCACTATATAATGAAAAAGCATTTTGCCATCCTAATGCTTTACTCAAAGGTAATGTGTACCATAATGCTAGTATAACACCTACATTAACAGCAACTCCGTTAATAGCATTAACAATAGGTCTTTGTTTGTCATCAAAAACGTACATAGTAACTGCACCCATCAGAGTAACCCACATAGCTCCTCCAACCCCAAATAAAAATCTAGCCAAAAGCCATGCAGGATAAGAAGGAAGCCAAGGAATAATAATTCCTGTTAATATCAAAAGACTGCTTATTCTAAGTGACTTGGTTAAACCTATTTTTGTAGCTAATATTCCAGCCAAAACAGGAAAGATACTTTTTGCTAATGATATAACTGATATTAGCCATGAAGCTTCTGAATGACTTATTTTTAAGGCAGTTTCAATATCTTGAAATAGTGGTACAACACCCATCCAGCTCATGCCAAATGAGGCATACATACCAAACATTATAAATGCTGTAATTAAAATATTATTTTTTAGTTCTAATTTTTTAGGCTTATCAATTTCTTTTATCATTTTATACCCTTGTAGTTAGCTAATGTGTATATACATTTTATAACGATTTACTTACACATTACTTACACTTAAAAACTTAACATACAAAAT
>JACMQJ010000503.1 GCA_014377055.1 Candidatus Sericytochromatia bacterium | reverse complement strand
TTTAGCTTTTAATTTTAATAGCGTTATTACGATTAATCCAATCCAAATTATCATCTTTTATCCATGGAACAAAAACTATTCCTTGGTTAGTAGGATAAGCATCTATAACATTCATTAATTCTGGTTCTATATGTATTGCTAATATTACCGAATGCCAATATATTGGTGCTTCACTTGATGAGAATAGAACTAAATCTATTTCTTTATTATCCATGTTTATTTTTACTACACCAGTTTTATAAAGTTTAGCTAATATCAAACCAAAAACACTATCCATCAAAGGCGTTTTTAGATTGTCTTTTTCATTAACAGCAAACAATAACATACTTAGATTTTTACTGATACACATTTTTATTGCTTGCATAAAACCTAAGCCTAAACTATAAGCGTCAGCACCATGACAATCAACATAATAATTTTGTTTGGTTGAAATAACTTTTGGTATGTTAACTAAGCTATCCATATTTATCCTAATTTTAAAAAAAATATTACAATATAAATTTTACTACCCTTTAGATCATTTTGATAAAATATAACATCATTGTGACAGATCAATTATTCTAAAGTAGAGCTAGAATTTTTTTTTAGATCTATTATAATTAATAGAATAATTAATAAAAATAATCTGAGTAACAAAAATGGCAATAATGGATTTCCCTGAAAAAACACAAAATAGTAAAAAATTATTATCACAGATGCAAAGTTTGCAGTCAGAAGATGTTAATTGGCGTGAAGGTAGAAACTCAAGCCTTGTCTATTATATAGGTGAGGAAGCAACTAAGGTTATGTCTGACGCCTATACTATGTATTCATCAACAAATGGTTTAAGCCCTCTTGCATTTCCGAGTTTAAAAAAGTTTGAATCAGAAGTTGTTGCTATGTCAGCCCATCTTCTTAATGGTGATAGTGATGTTGTTGGTAATATGACATGTGGAGGTACAGAGAGTATATTAATGGCTCTTAAAACAGCAAGAGATTATTATCGAGTCGAAAAGCCAGAAATAAAGAATCCTGAAATTATTGTTGCGAACACAATACATCCAGCTTTTGACAAAGCGGCTCATTACCTTGGTCTTACACCGATACATATACCAGTTGGTAAAGATTATAGAGCTGATGTTGAAGCTACAGCAAAGGCAATAAATAAAAATACAATTTTGATAGTTGGATCATCTCCAGCTTACCCTCAAGGTGTAATAGATCCTATAGAAGAACTGGCAAAACTAGCAAAAGAAAATAATTTATTGTGTCATGTTGATGCTTGTCTAGGAGGTTTTTTGCTTCCATTTATCAAAAAACTTGGTCATAATGTACCAAAATTTGATTTTAGTGTGGATGGTGTAACCTCTATTTCAGCAGATATTCATAAATATGGTTATGGACCTAGAGGTACTTCCGTTATACTTTATAAAAATTCAGATTTAAGAAAATATCAATATTTTTCTTTTCCTGATTGGCCAGGTGGATTATATGGATCTCCTTCTATGACTGGTAGTAGACCAGGTGGGGCTATTGCAGGAGCATGGGCTATTATTAATTATCTAGGTCAAGAGGGTTATCTTAAATTAGCTGAAGTTGTCATTAATACAACAAAAAAACTAATTTCAGGCATTAATAATATCCCTGAATTGTATGTGCTTGGTGAGCCTAATATGAGTGTTTTTTCATATACTTCTGATACTTTAGATATTTATAGTATTGGTGAAGAAATGACAGAAAGAGGTTGGAGTCTTGATAGACAGCAATTACCTTCATGTTTACACATGATGGTTACTCCTGCCCATGAAAATGTTGCAGACAAATTTTTGCTCGATCTAAATGATTCGGTAAAGTATGTCAAAGAAAACCCTCAAGAGCAAAAAGGTATGGCAGCAATGTATGGAGCTATGGCGAGCTTACCTGAGCGTGGTATGGTTAATGATTTTATTTATACTTTTTTAGACTCATTAACAGCTTTAGAATAATCTTGAGTTTATCGTCACAAAAAAATATTTTTTTTTGATATATAATAATGTTAAAAAAGGAGTTTTTAAAACCTAAATAAATGGAAAATCAGGATTTTAGTGTATGGTTACCTCCAGAGGGTAATGCCAAGAATATTTCAAGTGATACAGATGCTTATCTACAATGGGCTTTTAGTAATATTGCTTCTCTACCAAGAGAGGGTGTTATTACAATAGTTAATAATCTTGTACAAATAGGCTTTTTGTATCATGCTGCACGATGTTTGGAAATATCAGCACAACATAATCTTGGTGTTTTTTTTACAGGTCAAGAATTGCTAAATTATAGGTATCCAAATTTTGGTTATTTTCATCGTGATATAAATACTTTATTAGAAGCAGGTTGTTTGTATATTAAAGGAAATCGTGAAAAGACTGCAATAATAGCTTTTAACAGAGCATTATCATTTGTTGAAGAAGCTCTAAGACAAATAGAAAGCTATGAAGAAGATAGTACCAAAGATGTTTTGTGTTTGGGTCTTGCCTTTGAGTTAGCTGGTCATTGTTGCTTTCCAATAAGTAATAAAGATGGTATCGAATATTATCAAGCTGCCGAAAAATATTGGCAAAAAAGTTCTGAGATTGATCCTTATGAA
>JACMQJ010000502.1 GCA_014377055.1 Candidatus Sericytochromatia bacterium | reverse complement strand
TCTTAATATATATCTTAGGTGTGATATTGTCGTTTTCAGGTTTAATATTAACCATAGCTGGTGGCTTAATCTTTGGTGTAATTAAAGGAACTATTTTAAATGTAATTGCTTCAAATATAGGAGCAAATATAGCTTTTTTTATTGGTAGATATTTTGTGCGTGATTTTGTTGAAAAGTTAATAAAAGGCAAAATAAAATTAATTGACGATAAAATCGAAACAAATGGCTTTTTAACCATTCTACGCCTAAGATTAATACCTATAATTCCTTTTAATATACTCAACTATGCTGCTGGATTTTCAAAGCTAAAATATAATGATTATATTTTTGGAACAGTAATTGGTATGTTACCAGCCACATTTATTTATACTTTTTTTGCTGATGCAATTTTAATTGATTCTACTAAGCAAAAAGAAGCATTTTTTAAGCTAATTATTGCTACCACTTTACTAGTTGCAATATCTTTTATTCCCAATATTTTTAGAGTAAAAATCAATAAAGTAGTTAAGAAAATAGATTTGTAAATTATTAATTTTTTAATATAACCTGATTAGAATCTTTTAAAAATAAATTAATCGTACTAGATCAGATTATTTTATGCAGTATAATTAAGATATTGAAAGATAATAAGTTTGGTAATTAATTTTGATATATTGAGAGTCAAGTTATATGAATACTATAAAATTTTGTGATAAATGTGGACTTAAGCTTGATGCAGATAGTTTTGACTGTCCCAATTGTCGGAATAATTTTTTAAATGAATCAACTAAATTTGAGTTACCTACAAATATAAAAGATACTGTTATTGGAACTGAATTTATTAAAAATTTTAAAAATTTGGATATTACTAAGCTTAAATATGAAAATGTTAAAGAACCTCAAAAATTAGAAAATATACAAGTAAAACTAGTTTTAGAAAAAGGTGGTACAGATGGTCGAGAGTTTCCTATTTATAGCACTATAACAAATATCGGTCGCTGGGATCCCCATCTTAACTCTCATCCTGAGGTTGACCTATCTGACGAAGATGTCAAAGCAAAAGTATCAAGAATTCATACAAGAATCATCAAAAAAGATGAAGGATTTTATATTGAAGATATGGGCAGCCGAAATGGTACATATTTAAATAGAGAATATAAATTAGTTAAAGGTGTTGAATACCATCTAAAAAACAATGATGAAATAATTATTGGACACCTCTTTTTAAGATTTATTTTTAGTTAGTAATATTTTTTTATCACATAATTTTTTCAGTTAAAATACTATAATTATAAAAAATGTTGTTTGGTGATGGTTTGTAGTGAAATTAGAAAAAAGTCTAGTACTTCAAAAATATAAAAGTGAAATTCAAAATGTTGAAATCTCATTCACAGGTTTTGAGCATAAAACGGTATATGAAGTTATAGAAGAGTTTCTTGGTTACAAGTCATCAGAACAAACTAAAAGGGCTTATCGTTCTGACATAAAAGTTTTTTTTGATAAAATAAAAGTTTATTATCTCAAAGATTTAGGTTTTGTGCCTTATCACGAGTTAGTCCGATTAGTACTGACACATATTAACTCATATAAAAATGTCGAAAAACATAGACCAGATCAAGTTATTAATCCAAAAACTATTAATCGTAAAGCTTATGCCTTATCAGCTTTTTTTAAATTTTTGATTAATGTCTATAATTATCCAAAAAATCCACTTAATAATTTTATATCTCTCAAAGAGCCAAAAAGAAGTAATACAACTAGTCTAACCAAAAGTGAGATTTTTGAATTAATTGAGTTTTTAAAAAAAAATATTGCAAATAGTCAAATAGATTTTAGAAATTATCTAATAATAATGTGCCTATTTAGTCTTGCCCTCAGAAGAAATGAAGTGGCAAATCTTAGATGGAAAGATATTAATCTTGATAGACAGTCAATTAATGTTTTTCAAAAAGGTGGAACTTATAAAGAATTACCTATTCCTGATAACTTATTAAAACTACTTTTTAGCTTTAGATCTGAATATGCAAAGTTAAGTGGATATATTTTTCATCCCTTAGTTAATAATCGTACAGGTGTTATTGATAAACCTATCACAGCCGATTTGATTTTTAAAATAGTAAAAAAAATTATTCCCAAAGTTATACCTGATAAAAAAATAACTCCTCATTCCTTTAGAAAAACTTTTGTCGAGTTTGCCTTAACTAATAATCAAGATTTTATCTCTATTATCAATGCTACTGGACATTCTAATATTGAGATGGTTAAATATTATGATACAAGAGATACACTTAAGAATAATGCTATTAATCAGATGAATAGTATATTTTAGGTACTTTTTATATTTGCTCTAAAAAACTTATTAATCTTTTTGACGGCTAAATCTACACCATCTTCTTGATTAATTTTTTCTTTTATATGTAAGCAATTTTCTTTAATAAAATTATGCTTAGTAACATAATCTATAGAATTAATTAAACTATCAACTGATAAATTTTTTCTCAAAATTGGCTTCGCTGATAAACCAAGATCATACATTTTATTTGCCCAAAATGGTTGATCTGCAAAAAATGGAATGGGAATAGTTGGTACTCCTGCTCTCAAGCCTGAGGCTGTTGTTCCTGCACCACAATGAT
>JACMQJ010000501.1 GCA_014377055.1 Candidatus Sericytochromatia bacterium | reverse complement strand
TTATCTGGTGTAAATGATAGCAAGAAATTAACAGAGCAAAAACGAGCAGAGTTATTTCCTAAAATTGTAGAACTAGCAGTAGATTATGAATTAGTTCGTATGACACCACAAGAAGTTGACACATTAAATGTATTTCAAGCGCGAATGGAAGGATTCAAACGAGCTATTAACATTCTGTCTAAAAGAACTGGTGCAAATCATGCTATTATTGGTGGCAATAAGAAGCCTGATGGATTAACTGTTGAAACTGATGTGTTAGTTAAGGCTGATGCTATATTGCTTGGTGTTTCATGTTCTGGTATTGTAACAAAACATTCTCACACATTTTACATAAAAAAATTATGCCAAAATGAACTATATAAAAAGTATGGATTTGAAAGTCATCAAGGGTACGGCACAAAAGTACATATGGAAAAATTAAAAGAATATGGTCCAATTGAAAGTTTTCATCGTTTTAGCTATAAACCTGTAAAAGATAGTATTAAATAATTAAAGGCTAAGAATGGCAGTAGGTCAACATTTCAATCAGGCAGCTTATATAGGAAAATATTTTAGTTATTTGCAACAACAAACTAATGTTATTGGAGATTATAGAAATTATTTAATAGAAGTATTAAAATTAGAAGATTTGTTTAAGTTAAATAATCCTAATGCTAGTGACATACTTAATTTAATAAAACCAAAACCATCATATAACTTATTTAGTTCTGGTTCAATAATAACAAAAGAATCTGAAGCTAAACATGCTGTATTAAAAACCGAGGCTGCTTATAAATTTTTAGATAGGGAGTTATTGTTTACTAATTCTAATTCAGATCATATTTTTATAGATTACTTTTCACTTCATGAGGCTAGGAGTATGGAAAATTATTTAACCGTTAGAAGAGTATTGTTTGATTGTTTTTTTATACAGAATAAATGTTCAATGAATGGGTTTGGAACATATTTTTCTCATTTTAAATTAATAAGAAATGAGAAAATAAAAGAGTTGATTAAAAGAGGTATAGGTGATATTGGTGATTTTGAAAAATTTTCCAGATACTTTTTTAATATTTTTTATCCGTTATTTTGGAAATATAAATGTTATTGTTACACACAAAATAGAATATGGTTTTCTGCCCAATTAAATGATACAGAATCTATTTCCTTTGGAACAACACCTATTGTTGATTTTTCTGATATTCAACATTCAAACATTGGTCAATCTAATTTATTTCAACAATTATCTATTAGTACTCAAATTTTATTAAAAAATTCAGTGGCAATTATTGAAAAAAAGAATAAAATATCATTAGGTGTTAATCTATCTTCAAAAGGGTTAATTAATTTAACAGGACAGTTACAAAATAATTCTGAAATTTTATTATCACATATTCTAGAAATATCAAATTTTTTATCATTTTTTGCACTAACGTCTAGTTATAAATATTTAATATTTACAAGTTATAAACATAAGCAAACTACAGTTAATAATATTGTTAAGATTTTTAATGATTTAAGATTACATTACGACGAAAATATTCAAAGATTAACAGTAAATAGTAATTATAAATATTAATTAAACAAGTTTTCAAAATTGTAGGCAAAGTTTTCACTTTCAATAGAGTAAGTTTCTATTTTTGAATTTTTAATATGTTTATTATTATTTAACAGCTCTATTTTAGATAAATTAATGTCTATTTTGTTTTCAAATATATAGTGTCCAAGTTCATGAATAAAGGCTTTAGGTTTTCTTGGGTCAACTATAATGGTTTTGTCATGAACAATATACATACCATCTTTTTTAAAGTGCTTAATCTTTTTAAATCTTAATTTAAAAGAAAAATTATCTATTTCTAATCTTTTCTTTAGTTCTTTAACTTCTTCAAGAAAACTAACCAATAAATCTAGTTTATAGAATTGCGGTATTTCTATTAAAGTAATTCCAAGATCTTTAAATAATACAACAACCTCATTTTTTAAAGGTTTATTTTTTCCTGACACAAAACTATCTATGCTTTTGTCTGTTAGCTCAAATGACTGTTTGTTTGTAATTAACAGATTAGAGTTTTTTATAAAATTATCTTTGTCAAAATTTAAATTGAGGAAACTGTTAATTTCACTATTGGATATTAATTTTAAATTAAATAAATCAACTAAAATAAAGTATTCTATATGTAAATACTTTATTGCTTCTTCAACAGATTTAGTATTAAATTTTTCTTGTAAGTAAGGTGAGTAATCTTTATAAAATATAGAGTTAAATAGTTTATTAAATAATTCTATATTTATTTTAGTTCTTTTACAAAAAAAACCTGAAATATTTTTAATGGATTTCCCATACTTATTTTCAAATATTTTATTGCCATTAATACTATTTTTAATAGCTTCAAATTTTAATAAGTTATTTATATCCAATTTTTTTTCTGAAGATATTTTTATAGTCTTCATTGGATAAAAATATTCGTTATTAATTATCGAATTTGTAGAAATACTCATAGATATTCTCTTTATTAAAAATTTCTTCTATTATAGAATAAAATAATATTTCAATTTGTTTATTTTGATTGTTATCTAATAAATCAATATAATTAATTTTATATTTAGAAGATAGCATTAATTGAATTTCTTCTGGTATCAATGTCTTAGTGTATGGATCAATATTTGATAGTTTTAATCTTTCAATAATTAAAGATATTGTACCTTCATCATAATCTTTAAATTCAGAATCATTTAAATGAGATATTGAATTTTCAATTTTATTAGAAAATATTTTTGCCATTTTTTTAGTTATTGGTTTCCACCTAATATCTTTTGCTATTAATTCTTTGTGATATTCTATTAAATTATATGAAACAATAAAGTAATATAAGCTATTATCGTAATCAAGTTTTATTGTTTCAATAATTTTGCTAAATTCATCATTAGTTATTTTTTGAATAGTGTTCCAATTTTCTATCATATTTTGATTATGCTCTACTTCTTCAATCAATTTTCTTAATTGATTGGCAATGCCTGGTGGAAGTGGTGGAGATTGTAATTTACTAGATAAAGAATAAAGAGCACTTCTTATTTCAACTTTTGTCTGCGAATTGATCTCATGAATATTATTAAAAGAATTACTTTTGATAGAAATAATATCATTAATATCTTCTAATTGCTTACCAAAATCAACACTTAAAAGCTTAAATGTATCCTTAATAATATCTTTTATTTCTTCATTAGAAAATTCTATTGTTTCAGAGTTTTCTTTATATAATATTTTAGCAAAATAAACTGTATTAATTTTCATAATAGATTCTATATATTTTGAAAAATCTAATTTATTACTGTTTATATAATATTTTGGAGCGATTAATGTTTTTAATATTTTATTAATATCTTTTATTATTTTCCAATAAAAATTATTTCCAAATGTTTTTTGGGTTCTTTGATCAATTATATCTTCAGATACCAAAGTATCAACACACTCATACCAATGAGAAACTAAATCTTGCTTAGTTGTAATTATATCTTTTTTATGTTCCAATATTTCATAACGTTCGTTCATAAATTTAGTAACATGAATTAATGAATCATCTAATTTTTGAAGTTCTAAGTCTATTGTCTTTTGGTCAATAAAAAATCCATCTATATCACTTTTTTGGTCATAAATTGCTAAAGCCTTTTCATAAACAGCTTTAGTTTCATCATCTAAAGTTAAATCTAAAAGAAAACTCTTATCTTTATCTTGTTTTTTAGTAGAAGCTCTTGTTGCTACTTGAATGATTTTTTTAACATCTTTTATTTTAGCATCTAAATAAACTTTTAAAAGTTTATCCAAATCGTACCCCATAAGGTATTTGCCAACAATAATTAAAACATCAATACTGCCATCTTTATCTGATTCAAAATCACAAATAGCATCTGATTTCATTTTCTTATCAGGACTTGAAACAACATAATCTCCATTTATTGCTTCAATTTTAATTTTATTAGATTCTAAATATTCTTTATCATCTGAATCAATTAAATCTAACACAATAGAAGATACATCCAATCCAAATCTTAAATTTTTATAAACATTGTTTTTTGTATTTGTAATTTGTTTAATATGTGTAATTACAGATAGTCCTGTTTTAATATCTTCAACAATCCAGAAAAATTTAGGTTTAAATTTTGTTTGTTGTTTCAAAAATAATACATCATCTGAAATAATATCTAATTTTAAAGGTATTAGATGTCTAGAAAGCTCATACATTATAATGTCTTTTTGTTTTCTATAAATTTCCAACATTTTTTTAGTTTGTAATTCTTCAAATTCTCTTTTAACTCTTGTTGTTATTATTGAATTATAAGAATTGTTAACAATGCAGGAACCTAAATCAATAGCTAAAATTTCTTTTATGGCTTCTTCAATATTAGTATTAAGTGGAAATAATTTAATAATTACAGGCTTAACAATTAATTCATCAATAATTTTATCTAATAAACCATCATAAACAAGTTCTGTCCCATCTGGTAATTGTGTTTTACCACCTAAAATTTTTAAGGCAGAAGTTTCTTCCAATCTAGATTGAATATGTTCAAGATTACCTTTAATTTTTGATAACTCATCTGTAGAATTATTAAATTCCCATAAATATTTTTGATATAATAATGGAACAACAATTTCTAGTCTTACCGCATCTGATGGTGAAAAATTATCTATTTCTGGTCCAAAAAACTCTTTGGTCATGTTTATGAGAACTCCACCTTTTTCAATAATTGATGGTGTAGCTGTAGCTGTAATATAAGAGGCATTAGCAAATAATTCATTTCTCGCGGCAGCATATCCGTCATTTGTATTTTGATGTGTGTGAACCTCGTCAATAATAAATAAAACATCATCTTTGCTGTATTTTGTTAATAATTGTTTTTTCTTAATTTTAATTTCTGAGTTATCGTATGAAACACTTTCATTTTCAAATAGTTCAGTTTTTTGCATATTTAATAAATATACACCTTTATTACCATCAAACACAGATTTTTTATATTCAGTTTTATCTTTTATTGAAACAATATTTCCAAATAAATTTTTAAATTGATGCATTCCAAATTCTTTAGTAAGAGAAGCACGAACAGTTAAATCGTGAGTCATAATATAAACTTTGGAATACAAATTGGGTAATTTTTGAGTAATATAATTTAAAATGATTTTAAAAGTAAAAGATTTACCTGTTCTTGTGTGATGTTTAAAATGATTTTTAAATGTTATTTGTTTAATATCTTTATCTGTAAGATTTAATTTTAAATTGTTAATTTTTTTTCTTTGTTCTTCTACGAAATCTTTTTTATCTGCATTGTTTTTAATATCTTCTTCTAATTTTTGAATTTGATATAATATCTCATTGTTTTCACGAATAGAAACAAGACCTTCAAATTGTTTTCTATATTTTTTTAATACAAAGTATTGTTGAACTCTAGCATTTTTTAAAAATTTAGAATCATTAGCAATCACTTTTAAAATTGAAAATTGGAAGTAAAACAACAAATTATCAATGTTAAATAATAATTCTTTAGAAATATCTTTAAATCCACCTAAAGATGGATTATCACCATAATTAGCCCAATAATAAATGTCTTCATTTTTAGGGTTGGTGCCAATAAATACTCTATCTCCATCTGTACCAATTACAGAAAGAAAATTTTGATAAGAGATTTTATTTTGATAGTCTTTTAATGCTGCTTTAGTGCCTGTTTCTGGAGTTTTAATTTCAATAGCAATAAAAGGTAATCCATTAACATAATAAGCAAAGTCGGGAAGTTCACATTTTTTCAATAATCTTTCATCATTAATCTTCTTTTCTTTAATGATAATAATCTCATTGTTTTTATAGTTTGATAAATCTAAAACAATATAATAGCACTGTTCTTTATCGCCATTTTTATTTTCTAATTCAATAGTTTTATTATTGAAAATTAATTCATATCTATCTACAGTATCTTTACTATTGTTAAAATTATTCACAAAATCTTTAATAATTTTATCTACTATAGTTTTTTGAGAAATGTGAGAATACTGACTAAACAAATGTGTGTTTAATCTTTCTATGTGTTTTCTAAATTCAGGAATTAAAATATAACTGTGTTCTTGAAGTGCTTTAATATCTTTAAATTCTTCTTCTAGAATACGAATTTGTAAATTATGTTCAAAATATGTTTTTATAACATCTTGAATCTTTTTTTCCCATTTTTCAGACTTTGTTTTAACACCTGATATAATAATACTATCTCTTTTTAATTTATCTAATTCTTTAACATTACCTAAAATGTTTTCAATTTTATCATATTCTAGTTGATTCATTATTATTCCTCTAATTTTATACGAATACGACCACTTAATAATTCTTGCTGTAAATATTTAAATACTTTTTCTTCAAGTTTTATCTTTTCTTTTAATGAGTCAACAAGTTTTTCTTCCTTTTCAAAAATCATAGATAATAATTTTTGCTCAACAGTTGATTTTGGGAAAACACCTTGAAGATTTTTCATATACTTTCCAGCATGATATACTGTAGTTCCTTCCCCACATCTCATAATGAAATTTTGAACATAATTAGATTTTAAAATATTAACAACTAAGTGATAAATATCATTTTTTTCTAATTTATAAAAACTTGTGCTTACAATACCTTCATCTTCATTAGAGATTAAACCTAATGTGCCGTCTCCAATTTTGTTATTAAACCCGTCCATAGAAAAAACATATTCATCTTTTCTTTTTAAATATTTTTCATCAACTGTTCCAGTAAAATGAACAGTATCTCTTTTACTAGCACTATCTAGCCAAAACTCAGTAGTTTTAAGATATTTTAAACCTTCTCCATTATAATTTAATTGGTTTTCAGGAATTGATTTGCCTTTGATAAAATTAACTTTTTTATAAAGTTGTTCTACATTCCAATCTTTAGGTAATTGTTTTTGTAATTCATTTACTTCTTCTTCTTTCCAATCGTTTTCATTATTTTGGTAAAAAGTAATATCGTTTGTTAAATCTATAAGATTAACAAACTCTTCAAACTTACCTTCATTAATACTTAAAAAAGAAAATTGTTCTTTTTCTGTTATTTCTTCTGTAACAGAAATAACACCTTTAGATAAAAGTTCTTTTTCTTTTTCTACTGTTAATTTAATTCGAGTTTTTCCTGAAAGAAGAATATTTTGATTAATTTTAATACATTTAAATTCTTTGTTTAATAAACCATTCAAACCTTTAATAATATTTTCTTGAGCAGTTAATATTTTAGATACATGTTTTTGCTCTTCAAGTTTTAAATCTAATACAGGTAAAGAAAAAAATTCACCATGATTTAAATCTGGTATGGTAGTAGTAGTAGCTACATTTTTTATTTTTGCTTGAAGATTTTCTGAAATCAATGTGTAATATATAAAATCATTAAAAAATCCATCTTTTAAATTTAATTTAAAAAAATTATTATGGAAAACACCTTCTTCATTACGAACTATCTTTCCAGTACTTCCAGTCCTTGTTACTAAAATGTCTTCTTTAGTAAATTTGACACTTTCTCTTGGATTTAAAATAAAGTCTAGTTGTTCTCCATTTTTTAATGATTGAATTGTAATATATGGAAAAGCTCCATCAATTTTTTCTTTCAGTCTTTCGAAAATATTAATTTGCAATCCCTGCTGAACAGTACACACAGTATGAAATGTTATGTATTCTAGATTATCTGAATTCTTGTATGCTTTTAAAAACATTTTTTATCCTTTGTTTATCTTGATGATGTTTTCTTTAATTGGATTAATAAAATTCAAATTATTGGAAATACTATCATTCAATAATGATATTTCCTTAAGAATTTCTTCTAAATTAATATTTTCTTCTTCATACTCTTTAAAAACATATCTTGAAACATAAAGATTCCAACCCTTTTTTTCTATTTCAGTATTGTCAATATATCCTGATATTCCTTTTTCTTCTATTCTATCAATATAGTTTGTAAATGTTTTTTGGTGTTGCCAAATATTAAATTTACTTTCTTTAATAAACTCTTCGCTTGCATTAACCATAAAAATTTTATTTTTATCTGCATCTTTTTTATTTTTATTGATAATCCAAAAAACAACTGGTATTTGTGTTGTTTGGAACATCGCTCCAGGAAGCATAATTAAACCTTCAATTAAATCTTCTTCAATTAATTTTTTACGAATTGCTCTTGTACTATCTTTAAACAATGCTCCTAATGGCAAAACAATTCCAGCTTTACCGTTATCATCTAACATATCAATAAATGTTTCGATGAAAGCATATTCACCTTCTTTATCAGCAGGAATTCCAAATGACCAACGTTCTTCACCGCTAGATGCGGCAAAGTCTACTCCATAACTCTTTAATCCATATGGTGGATTTCCAACAGCATAACGAAATTTTTTACGATATTGACCAAGATTTTTCATATATTCTGTAATAGAATTAGCATTAAATGAAATATGATTTGTAAAACCTTTAAACATTAAGTTTAATTCACCCATTACTTCACTTGTTTCACCCTTTTCTTGAGTAACGAACTGAACTCTTTCATTAAGCATATCTTCAATTTCTGAATTAGTTAATTCGGGATATTGTTTAATCAATTGTTGTTTAATTATTTCTCCAGCTTCTAAAACAAAAGAACAAGATCCTGCTGTTGGATCTCCAATAATAATGTTGCCAACTTCTGGAAGTTCAATTTCTAAAAAAGGTAAAAGTTTTCTAATAAGTTCAGTTGGTGTAAAAAATTCACCACCTTTTTTGCCAGCACCAGCAGCAAATTCAGAGATTAAATACATGTAGGCATTACTAAAAATATCTTCATTGGCATTTTTATAATTAAAACTGTACTCGCTAAGTAATGAAAGTAACTTTTCAAAAACTTCTTTCGAAATTTTCTTTTCATCTTTAATTTTATTAATAAATTCAGTGACTTTAAAAATTCTTTTTAATTTTGATATTTTCTCATCTTCTTGATAAAAATTATCAATAATTTCCTTTAAAAACATTTGGCGAGTAGTAGCTTTTGTTTTTATGGTAATAGGAAATTTTTTTAATGTAATTTCTCTTTCAATTTCTTTATCTTGCTCAATAAAAGATGTAATGTCATCCCAGGTAACGCCATACCATTCTATTTTATCTTCCATTACAGCAAAAATAGCTTTACTTTGTTGAACATCATTGAATGTTCTTTGTAAATAATCTTGAGGATAATCTGCCTTATTAGATTCATACGTAATGTTGTTACTTATTAAAATATGTTCATTTAAATACTCTTCACGAATATCTAAAAGTCTTTTAATGGTTAAAAGAGGAATACTAACACGCATATAATCCATAACATCATCAAGAGAGCTTTTATCACGAATTAAATCTGCAACATCCCACAATAAATCTTCTAAATCTTTAAGTGTTAATTTTTTAACAATTTGGACACCTTCAAATTCAAATTCTTTTAATCCGACAATTTGATTATTTTCTTCATAAAAAATAGCAGAAACAATATCTTTCTCTTTAATTGCTTTAGTTTTTTTATCATTGAAAATTTTAAATTTTTCACCAGAAATAAGATAGGCATTTTTAAAAGAATCAATGCCGATAGTATCATCTTCTTCAAAATCTAAAGTATCAATATCGATTCCATTAAGGAAATATTTTTCACCATTATCAGAAAAGATTGTTGAATCTGTTATAACTTTAATAACATTATAAGAATTTTTCTTGTCTTGAATACTTAAACTACTCTCTTTCTCAATAACAGATTTAGTATCTTTTGCTACTTTTAATGTTTTGCCAATTTTAAAAAATTCATTCTCTTGTGAATATAAGAAATTAAGGTTTTGCTTACCATCAATATAAAAGTAAACTTTTTCAATATCTAAAAATGGGTCAAATTGAATGCCATTAATTGTATAACTTTTTTTAATTTGAACATTCTCTGTAAGTTTAATATCATCAATAGAAAATGTTTCTTCAATTTTATTGTTTTTAACAATAATAGGAATATATTTTTTATCTATTTGTTTATAGAAATTAACAGGTATTGTTTCATCTGATTTGGTTAAGTCATCCCATGCATTAAGTATGATGTTTCCAAAAGTATCTTTATATGACTTTGAAAAATAGATGTTTTCTTTAGATAGATGTTTAATTAGCACAGTTTTCCCTTAAAATTAGGTAGATTTTATCATTATAGCAGTGTATAGTCAATAAAATTTAATAATTATTAAATTGACAATAATAGTGAACTTAGTATATTAATATTTTAGAGGAATATTTATAAAATTTTATTTGTACAAAGATGCAAAAGGTAAATGGCGCTGGAGAATTAAATTTAACAATGGTAAAATTGTAGGTGATTCTGGAGAGGAATGCAAAAATAAACAAGATGCAATTGATATGATTAAAAAAATTGTAGCAATCACACAATATGATGAAGAATGAATATTAATAAATCCTTGACTTTAAGAATAGAAGTATTACTATAATAGTAACTGAATGTGAAACAGCTATTTAGTTCATACTAAATAGCAAAGCAGTAATCTACCAACCAAGTTGGTTTTTGCGGGTCGCAAAAGGTAATAAGAGATTTTTTCACTGGGCATAGCCGAAGAAAAAGAACAGTTTATCTGTTCTTTTTGCTTTTAAAATCTATTTTTTCATAATTGTATATCTTTTGAACAAGAGTATCAAACGGAATATTGTTATCTCTATCTTTGATTACATCTTTTTTAAAGTAGGCACTTTGAATAAATAAATTTATTTGACTATTAGATTCTATCTTATTTTCTAAAGTAAAAAAAATAGTATACTTTGTATGTGGAATTATCATATAATTTTGTTTATCAGCAAAATACACTCTACCTTTATTAACCATATCAATAATGTGTTCTTTTATTTTTAAAGAATCATTATATCTATGAATACAAAATCCTCTTAACTCACTAAGATTTTTAGAATTGCAGCAACTAAATTTTAAATTTTGATTATATTTTAATTTTTCATCAGAAAAACAATGACAACTAAAATAAACAAAAATATTGAAAATATTTTTGTCTGTTTCAAATTTATAGATAAAATCATTTAAATGAG
The DNA here is from genome assembly GCA_014377055.1 of Candidatus Sericytochromatia bacterium. Classification (GTDB taxonomy): domain Bacteria; phylum Cyanobacteriota; class Sericytochromatia; order UBA7694; family JACMQJ01; genus JACMQJ01. The sequence goes on along the minus strand of JACMQJ010000501.1, from coordinate 333 downwards.
TTAAGTCATAAATTGTACCATTTATAAATACATGTTTTTTATCAGTATGTTTGTTGCTCATTTTTATCCATATAAATTATAAAGATAAATTATTTTAATTGTTTTGCAATATTAGTTATAGAAAAGTTATGGACAATATTTATGGACAATGTTGTGAAACTAAATAAAGGTGCAGGATGTGGAGCAAGTGATCTTTTGGTAGCGGCAGTAATTTTAGATCCTAAAAATTCCATTGAAGGCTTAAATGATAGCAAAAAATTAACTGAAAAAAAAGGCACTATATCCTGAATATGGATTTGAAAAGCACAAGGAATATTTAACAAAAATACACCT
>JACMQJ010000500.1 GCA_014377055.1 Candidatus Sericytochromatia bacterium | reverse complement strand
TGTGACCGAAAAACCAGGAAAAGCTAAATTAACACTTACTGATGCTAAAAAAATATTTGCTTTACCACAGGAAGAAAGTGATAAAACTCTTGAAGAACAATCTTATCCTACATTTGAACAAATGGATGCTCAAAAAGGTCGTACTGCAAGATGTCTTCTTTACTTTTATCTGAGATATTATGTTCAGAATGTCAGACAGGATACATTTGATAAAAATAATTTCTGGGTATCAAAAGTTCCAACCTTTATTAAATGGTCTGAACAAACAGATGTTATAAATGATGTCGACAGAAAAAGGAATGATTTAGTATTCAAAAAACAGGGTAACAGAAACCCTTTTATTGACATTCCAAACCTTGCATCAATAATTGGTGAAAATGTCTTAGAAACTGAGTAATCCAAATCAATAACGTTACACTGTTTTGTTATGTAATCGGTGGCATTACCCACCGATTACGGCAAAGGTGATTTTAAACCCTTCTAAAGATCCCAGAATAAAAAGTCAATATCATTTTGGAAACAAGTTTAAAAATCTAATCCTAAAAAATACCTATAAAATAAGCTACAACATAAATTTATACTTTAATTCTTAATAAGATTAAATCCGTCAACTGTTGATAATTTTAGTTTTTGCTTTGTCAACTGTTGATGAATTGATTCTAGTTATTGACAGATGTATTTTTGAATATTATTATCAATATAGTAAGTTGATTTAATTTTTATTTAGTAATACTAAGTTAATTAAAATAATAAAGAAGTTAGAGTTTAAAACCGGTTAACTATGGGTTTTATTTCTATTTTTATGATTATAATTGACTAGATATAGATTAAGTTAAATTCTAATTAGAATACAGATATTTTTGTTTTAATCAATACAGATATAATATTTAGAGTTTTAGAAAGATAAAATGTATATAAGAAAATCAAAGAATAATGGTTTTACTATCATTGAGTTAATGGTTTCTATACTAATTATTTCTATTCTTATATATGCTGCTTCATCTATTTCTTCAAATTTATATGCAGATTATATTTTCAAGGATTTTGCCACAAGAGTAGAATATCAGGCTAAATATGCAAAAATAAGAGCCATCCAAAATTCACAATATACAGGTGTATGTGTTAACACTACTACAAAAATGATAACCCTCAGGCAAATGGGTGCAAATTCATCTACTCCATGCGATACATCTAAGCCGTTGCTCAAAACTATTGATCTCTCAACTACAAGAAACATGAATATTGGTACTAGTACCAATTATATATTTGATGGAAGAGGTCTGGCATCAACAGAGGGTTCTGTATGTATTGATAATAATAAGCAGTATGTAAAGCTTTTAGTTGGAATGACTAATTTCAGAACGCAAAAAGGGGATGGAGTATGCCCATAAAAAAAAGAATAAAATCAGGTTTTACTATAGTTGAGGTTTTGGTATCTCTTGTTATTCTCTCAATTGTTGCCATAAGTGTCATGACTATGCAGAGTACATTTGGTCGTACTACAACAAGCAGGGTAGTAATTAATGCTTTAAATGATATAGCTTCTGATCAGATGTCTAAATGTCAGAAGGGATTAGCTATTGACAATGTAGTATATTATAAACCTAATGCAAACACAGAGGGACAAATCCCAGTATATGTTTATATAACTTCTGGTACTTGTACTCCTCCTGCTGCTTCTCCTTCTCCTGCTGCATATTGCAGTGATGTTACTCTTTCTGCTACAACATTCTCTAACACAGCTAGTCTTACTGGTACAGCTCTGACAACCCAAATTAATGCTAGTAGAAAGGTAACTTTACAAAACAATGTATGTAATTTTAATTAGAGTCTTTAAAAGATGATTAAAAGAAAAAATAAAGGTTTTTCTCTTATAGAGTTATTAATAGTTTCTTTACTATCTAGCATAATTTTGATCATAATTTATAATTTAAATACTGGCT
>JACMQJ010000084.1 GCA_014377055.1 Candidatus Sericytochromatia bacterium | reverse complement strand
TTTTTATTATAATTTAAGTTTAATTATTTAATATAATGGCTTCAATTAAACCAACAATCCCACCAACCCATCCAGATAATATAATTTTGTTAAAGCCTTGATTTAGAGAATGATTGAATATCAATTCAAGATTTTTGTTGCTAATATTATTTACTTCATTTTTTAAAATATTTTGTAAATCCATTTTTTGAATAAAATTAAAAGATTTATCTTTTAGACTAGTTAATATATTTTCTGATAGTATTTTTAATAAAAATTCTTTAGTTGATTTGGGTATAAGATCATCTCGATTAGTTAATTTAACTAATAATTGCTCAATAAATTTATTTAATATACCTCTTATATCCTTATTTTCTAAAATTCTATTAAATACATTGTTTAGTTCTTTTTCCAGAACCAAAATATCAATTATCTCATCACCTTTTTTTTCAGCAAATGATTTATAAATACTCTCAGAAAAGCTATTTTTGTATTTAATAAATGACTCAGAATTATAGATAGAATCTGTTAAATTATTAACAGTTAAGCTTATTTCATCTATAGATATATTTTTTAGTATATTATCTAATGGTATCGAATAAATTACCGAATCTAATGTTTTAACAGTAAATCCATTTATTAATTTATTTAACTCTTCTTTATTAGTATTTATGTTATTAAAAATTTGTTTTTTTGCATCATCAAGTTCAAAAGTAAATTTGTCTGGTATTTTTTCTAAAGCATCAATACCTATTAACTTAAGTAGAAAATCTAAATTTAAACCAAGAATATCATTAATAAGAGCTACTGATAAATGATTAACACTTAATTCAATATTTTTATTATCTAAAAATTTATTGATTATTTTATTAATATTACCTGAATTAAGTATATCTGCTGTTAAACCTACTTCTTTTAACTTTTTTTTACTAATAAAATCAATATAACCTGCAAGAATATTTTCTAGTTCCCATTTTTTTGTAGTTAAATAAGATTCTAATTTTTGCTCAATTAGTAAATATATAATCTCTCTAATATCTTTATCAATATTCAATAAAGATGAACCAATACCATATAATAAGCTATCTTTATTAGCCTCATGTATATTTGAAATTATTTTTTCTGAGATAGCTTCCTTCTCATCCTTTAATTTTTCCAAACCTACACCAAAAATAACTTTATCAAGAGCTATGTACATATTCTTTTTTGCAAAAGTAATTAGTTCACCATTGAATAAGCTATTTATTTCTCTATCAGATGCTAACTCTGAATCAATAAATAAATGTTGTATGTATTTTTCGGTACCTTCTGCTATTTTTTCTTTCATTACTTTATTTATGTATAAAGTCGTTTTTTCTTGGAATGTGTTTGACTTATCAAAAGACATAAATGATTCTAATTTAACATTCAGGTTTAAAAAATTATTTGCTTGGCTTAAGCTTTCTGATAGTTTTTCTTCGATTAAATTGGTTTTTATTTTGTGAGAATAAGAAAATATTTTATCATTTATTTGCTCTGATAAATACTGATTTATCTGATTTTTACTTTTATCAGATATTATCTGACCTACCGTTTTTTCTTTATAGCCTTCAATAGTTTTTTGTAAAAAAGAATTGGCAAAACTCTTAGT
>JACMQJ010000499.1 GCA_014377055.1 Candidatus Sericytochromatia bacterium | reverse complement strand
CCTGAGATAAGCCAAGATAATTTTAAAAATATAATATCTAATCTCAGTAATATGTTAAATGATAAATATGATAGTAGAATCAAAAATCCTAAAGAGTTAATATCATCTACATTACATGATATATCAGCACCTTCAGATATTTCACAACGTGATATAGGTACATGTGCAGGTACTTCTATTCAGATACAATTAGCTCTCAAAGATCCTATTCAATATATAAAAATGATTGATACATTTGCAAAAAATAAACCATATAAATCCGAAAGTAGAGCTGTTATTAATCCAAATTGGACATTTAAAAATGAAGGAAAGCCAGAATTAGATAAAAATGGTAAACCTTTTAAAGATAAATCAGGCAACATACAATATCATCCCGAAACAAATAGAACTATATCAAGTAAAATAATGCAAAATGCTATTATGGATTATGCAGATGGAAAAAGAAAATACGATAGTGCTTCTTCTGATGAAAATATTAATTCAGGACTTGATGATAATGAAATAAAAAGAGGATTAGAGGGTGTATTTCCTAACAAAGCCAGAATTTATAGTATTAATAATTTTAGCCCTGAACAACTTGTTAATATAGCAATTAAAGCAAAACCATCTTTAGCAAATCCAGTTGAAATTAATCTAAATTATGCTGACAAAGGTAGAGATGCATCTCATGCAGTTGATCTAATAAATGTAGATAAACAAAAAGGGTTGGCAACAATTATAAATCCTTGGGGTAGAGAAGAAACATTTCCATTATCAACACTCAAAGATAGAATAACATCTGTTATCAATGTAGAAAAAGAAAAAATAAATACAGAAAAAATGTCTGATACTGATCTCAAAAATATGATCGATAATAAGATCAATGTTAATGGAATAAATCAGATTATTAATAAAGTTAATGATGCCAGTAAAAAAGATAGCTTTCTCAACAGTCTTAATTTGGATCAAAAAGTAAAATTAATTGATACTTTTTCAAAAAAAAATCCTATGCCAGAAGAAAATAAAAAAGCTTGCTTATCTGTTCTTGAAAATTTATTACAAGGTTCTGAGGCACAAATATCAGATACATCTTCGACATTAAATGATAAATTAAAAGAAAAAAATATATCTTTTGATAAATTAATGGATCGTTTAAAATTAAATGATCCTAGTTATTATAGACTAGCCAGAATAGTTGATAATGCTAATCCTGAATTTAATTTGGCAACCACACTGATTAATGATCCAAAAACATCAGCAAAATTTATTTCTGTTCTTAATAAAGATCAAAAAATAGATATTATAGATACATTAGCCAAAAATTACCTAGCTTATGATAAAAAGAATGAATATCCTGAAGATAAAAAAACCGTAGTGGTATTATGGAATAATTTATTAGAAAGTGAAAAGTCAGATAAAATATTTCCTGATTTAGACATTAAATCAAAGATAACATTTTTAAATATGGGAATATCAATATCTGATAAATTTTTAAAAGATGTCAATAATCAAGAAAAGACAAATCTACTCAAAGGTATAGGTGAATTAATAGATAATAAAAGTATTAAGCCAGAAGAAAAAGAACAATTAAAGTCATCATACCAAAATCTAGTAAAAAATATGTTAAAGGATATTGAACCAAATAACCAAAAGCAAATATTAAAAACTATTTTACTAGCTTTAGGTAGCAATAACAACTTTTTTCAAAAGGATGATATATCTTATCAATCAGGTTTAAAAGCATTCAAAGCTTATCTTACTGATAATTCTGAAACTAAAAATATTTTTAAATTACTCAGCTAAAATTATTTTTGAGTTAATGTAAAGTATAAAATTTTATTTAATTTTACCATTAAAAATATATAAGTTTGAATATAATATCATTATGAAGCCTTTATTATCTGTAATTATATGTTTTTTTATATGCTGTAATGCTCAAGCTAAGATAAAAGATTCAGAATACAATAGATATATGAAAGAAATGCCTATTTATCCAAAGGCAAAAGCTTACGACCTAAAAGATTTTGTAAAAATAAAAATTAAATTTTATATGACAGAAGATTCATTTGAAGATGTTACAGGGTTTTATATCAAGCAAATGGAGAAAAAAGGCTGGAAAATAGAATTTCCTAATCCTTTAGAATTAAAAATATGGTATGAAGCTTTAAATAAAGATAGGACTAAAACACCTAATATAATGTTAGGTTTAATAAATCCTAAATCAAAGGTTAATTGTAATATAACTATAGGTGTAGTTAAAGACGCAAGATACCCTAAGGATATGACTATAATTACTATATACCTTACTGATACAATGTTAAGATAGGGTTAGAGGAGTAACTTAAGAATGGGAAAAGTAAATTTAAGAAACCGTATAAAGGATAACTCTAATAATGAGAGTAGTCCTCCCAAAAAGAATACTGACTTGCTTAATCAACTAGATGGCTCAGATCGTGTAATTTCTAATCAAACAAATTCAACCATTCCTACAGAAGATTTTGCTACAAATCTAAATACATCCGAGCCTATCAGTAATAGACTAAAAAAAAGCTTTGAAGCTGATTCAAGTCTTGATTCACAAGTAAAAATAAAACCAGAAGAAAAACTTGTCATAGGTAAAAATATTCGTTTGGAGCATCAAGAAAGTAACTTTACGCCTCCCGTAAAAAACTCTGAGTCAGGTATTTTTAAAGATGAAAAAATTACCGAAGATGGAAATAAACTTAAAGGTCTTTTTGGTGTAGGCACAAAAATGCTCTT
>JACMQJ010000498.1 GCA_014377055.1 Candidatus Sericytochromatia bacterium | reverse complement strand
ATTTAATTCGCTGTAAGCATAATCTAAAGGATTTAACCAATATAATGGTTCAACAGCTTTTCCACCAAGGTTAAAGTTTAAGTGAACTGATGCATAATTGTATGAATCATAATCACGGGTCTGAACAGGATCAGATAGAGGATGTTCTTGCCATTGTTGACCATCTAACAAATCAGTTTTTATAGAAGTAAAACGATCTTCTATAGCTAGATTAACTCTTGAACTTAATTTAAATGCAACTCCAGCTAAAACGGTAGCGGAAGGTTTTAAAGTTTTACCACCAAGACGAGGCACTCCACCATCACTTTCAGCCGCAGTTTCATAGGTATCATCCATACCATTTTTCAAATCATTTCTAATGTCTTTTCTTCTTTTGTAAAGATTTGGTTCTGATGCATATTTAGCAAAAGTAGAATTAAATAATGCTCTGTAAGGCTGGTTATTTGCATCAAGCGCATTTACTTTTGTACTAAAAACTGAAACACCGACACCCCCACCAGCATATATAAGTAAACCTGTTTTAGATTTGTGAAATCTGATATTATTTAAAGTAAAAATACCCTGAAGACTCAGATCTTGAAGTTTGCTTTTGTAATTATAGTATACAGCATCAGATGTTGCGTTTGTAACACCACTTGCGTTTGAATTAACAATAGCCCCGGTAGCCGTTCTTTTAGGGGAGAAATATGCACCCCAAGCAGGATTTTGAGAAAAAGCATTAGATGCTTTCCAGTTCTGGCCTTTCATTTCGGTATTGATATATTCAGCTCTAAGAGAAAATAAATAACCTAATGATTTTCTAACTGTTACACCGAAATTTGGGAATGTAAAAGGTCTTGTAGATACATCACCAGCAGTTTGAGCAACACCAAGGCTCAAACCAACTTCTACCATATTACGAGGCTTTGCAGGAAATGAACTTGTGTTATTCCAGAATTCATTTTGTTGGCCCATTTTTTTGTTTGGAATAACTGATGAATCGTAGATACTATATCCACCATTCATGTAGCCAGTATTCCCAGTTCCAGTCTGTGCAAATGCACCAGCTGAAACTAGCAAACAAATAGCCGTAAATAATTTAATTTTTTTGCTTACCATAACTTTAAAGTTGTTGAATTTTCGAAAATATTCTGATTGATTAATTGCAAATGTAAACAACGAGAATAAATATACAAATTTTTTTTATCATTTATTTATAATTTAATGTTCGTTTTACATTAATTAATGTGGTATATCTAAGACCATGCCTTTTCTATTTAAAATTTAAATTTTTAAAAAAAATATTAAAAATTCTAAAATCCGATTTGCTATATTATATTGCTAAACCTAATGAAAGAGATTACAAAAATTATTGCTGAAGAACTTAAAGTGTTTGAATCTAAATTTTCAAATGCTGTTAAGAGCAATACCTCTATGTTAGATACAATAATGAAATACATTATTAAAAGAAAAGGTAAACAGTTGAGACCTATGTTTGTATTTCTTAGTGCTAAATTGCATGGCACTGTTAACGAAAGTACTTACCGGGCAGCGGCTCTTGTT
>JACMQJ010000497.1 GCA_014377055.1 Candidatus Sericytochromatia bacterium | reverse complement strand
TAAAGATAATAATATTACAATTTATCAAATAAATGCTAATCGACAATACAATGATCTAAAATTATTTGCTTATTTATATTCCTTTTATTTTTAGCTGAAACTATTTTTTGCTCTATAAAAAAGCCACAAAACATTGCAACCACAAAAAATAAAATATTTGGATTAAAACTACCCAGACTTGCTATTGCAGGACCAGGACATAAGCCACCAATTCCCCATCCTGTACCAAATAAAACAGCTCCTAAAATCAAATTCCTATCAACCTTATTATTTTTTGGTATCGCAAAAGTAGTTTCAAAAACAGGAAACTTTCTTTTTAAAATTATTGGAAAGCTAATAAAGGTAACGACAACAGCACCTCCCATTACAATTGCAAGGCTAGGATCCCATTTACCAGTAAAATTCAAAAACCCAAGTACTTTTTCAGGACTCATCATTCCTGAAAGTCCTAAACCAACTGCAAAAATTAATCCCGATATAAATGAAGATACATAGATTTTATTCATAAATTAAACCCCAATTTTTAGAATATGAAATAAGATAAAAACTGTAACAGAGCCAGCACTCATAAAAGTAATAACTGAGGCAAGTGAGCGTAACGATCTTCTTCCAAGTCCACAAACACCATGACCACTAGTACAACCATTACCCATAGATGTACCTATACCAACCAGTAAACCAGCTATTACCATTTTAAAAGGACTTAAAGTAACTGGGATTGAAGTCATTGACGGTAAAAACTGCATGATAACAATTCCACCAATTATAAGACCTGTTAAAAAATATATCCGCCATTTTCTTTCGTGTGGATTTGGACATTCTGTACTTATCACACCTTTACTAATACCGCTTATACCAGCTATCTTTCCATTAAAAAGCATTAAAATAACAGCCGAAATACCTATCAGAATTCCGCCTGCTAATGAATAAATAGGAGTAAAGTTTACAATTTGCATTTTTTAGCCTTTTACAACAATTATTTTAAATGTTTGTTCTTCCACACTTTAGATTAGCAGGAAGGGATTCGTTTATTTTTTTAGGATATGGTAAATTTAAATTATTCATTATCTCAACGAAATCTTTTTTAGTTTTGTTTGCTAGTCTTGGATTATAATTTTTTTCTTCGGCAATGGAACTGGAGGTCATACCTTTATAATCATGTGCAGGGTATACAATAGTTTCATCAGGTAAAGTAAATAACTTTTGATTAACAGAATCATATAATTGATCAGGGCTACCTTCCTGAAAATCTGTTCTGCCACAACCCCTTATAAGTAATATATCACCACTAAAAACCATTCCATTTGTATAATAGGAAACATCACCATTTGTGTGACCTGGTGTATAAATTATATCAATCTGTATTTGACCTATAAAAATTTTATCACCATCTTTTACAAATATATCAGCACATTCAACACCAGAGGACTGATAAATAACTGATTTAGACTCTGAAAAATATTCTTTCATTTTGGCTACACCTGTTATATGGTCAGCATGAACATGTGTTTCCAACAAATATTTTAATTTTAAGCCAAGCTCATTTATAACTTTTTTATCTCTTTCTGACTGCTCTTTAACAGAATCTATTAATAAAGCCTCTTTAGTTTTATCATCAGCTAACAGATAAGTATATGTTGAGCTTTCAGAATCAAATAATTGTCTGAATATCATAAAATTTCTCCTTTAAAAAACAATCTCTTTAATTAGAATAAATCCACCCATTAATAGTACAAACCATCCAAATGCAGGCTTTAATTTTTGACTTGGTATATTTTTTGAAAAGTAGATTCCTAATAATATTCCAGCTATTGTTAGAATGGTAAATGATATCAGAAACTTAAAATCAAAAACGGTACCACTCATCAGACTTCCTGTAAATCCCATGAGTGAATTAATTGCAATTATTAATATCGAAGTTGCTACAGCCTCTTTCATTTCTAAATTCATAAGAAATACAAGAGCAGGTATTATGAGAAAACCTCCTCCTGCCCCTACAATCCCTGTAACAATACCAATAATAAAACTACCAAATACCATTAAGGGAATATTTAGTAATTTGTCTTCATTATTTATTTTTTCTTTTCGACCTTTTATCATCGAATAAGACGCAAGTAACATAATTATGCTAAAAAAAATCAGAATAGCTGTATCTTTGGTTAACAAGTAACCATTTATTTTTACTATCTTTTCAGGAACAAAAGGTATAATTAAGCTTCTTGATAAAAATGTACCTGTTAAACTGGGCAAAGCAAAACCAAGTGCTGCTTTAAAGTTAATTAATTTATTTTTTAACTGACTAATAGTCCCAAATAAGGTAGATATTCCTACAATGAAAAGAGAATAAGCTGTTGCGATTACAGGTGATATATGAAAAATATAGACAAGGACAGGTACAGTTAAAATAGAACCTCCACCTCCAAATATACCAAGAGTGAAACCTATTAAAACAGAGACTAGATACCCTATTAACGACATGTTTATTCTACCATTTCTTACTAAGTCTAAAAATTAAATATTTAATTGTACTTTTATATACCGTACACCCTATAGTATAATAACATGTATTTCAATATAAAAATCTCAATAAGGAGGTTAATTATGTCTGAAGAAATTGATGGTATAAAACAAATAAAGGTAAATAAAGCATTATGAACTTTATATAAAAAAGGTTACTTTTATTGATGTGAGGTCTGAAGACGAATATAACCTAAGTTTTATTCTAGGTACAATATTATTATCACTTGATGAATTAAAGAATAATCATTCTAAATTAAACAAAAATGAAGAAATTGTAGTTTCTTGTAAATATGGCTACAGAAGTCAGATTGCCTGCAAATTTTTATTAAAAAATGGCTTTAATAAAGATAAAGTATATAATTTTAAAAATGGTATAGATGGCTGGACTAAAAATAATTTACCAGTTGTTGAAATATAAAAAATAATAATAATCATTATAGAACTATGCTAGTAAATTCACTGCTAAATTTAGTCTAAAAACTAAAAGCTGAATTTATTACTTCTTTTAAACCATTTTCCATATCTTTTTTAGGAATATCTTCAGCAATACATTCTTCCAGATGCATAGTTACATAAGCTTCACCAAACTTTTTTAAAGCATTATTAGCAGCTTTTAAAAGGCGTAAAGTTTGAAGACATTCTTTTTTATCTCCATTAACTAATGATTTTTTAATTGCTTCTATTTGCCCCTGAACTCGGTTAAGACGATGAATCAACGCAATATTTTCCATATAAATATATTCCTGAACCTGAATAAAACAATACCCTATATGGTATTATACTAGAATTTTTCCACTTAAAATTCATAGTAAAGTTATCTGAATATCATAAATTGTTTTTTACAGTTTATATTTATCTCTTATCTATAAATAATGTTTTTTCCTATCATAGGTAAATCTATACAATTTAGAAATTTTACTCTATCATATATTCCTATAGAAGCTTAAAGATTCGTGTTTAATCAAATCAAGAAAAAATATGAAAAATATAAAAACTCCTGTTTTAGGCTTAAAAGAGAACTTATTACAGTTTAGTCTGCTTGTTGTTGTTAATTCTTTTGTTGGAGCTATGATTGGTCTGGAAAGAAGTATTTTACCTTCCATTGCTGAAAATGAGTTTCATTTGGATTCTAAATCAGCAATATTTTCCTTTATTATTATTTTTGGCTTTACAAAAGCTCTTACTAATTATTTTGCTGGAAGATTTTCTGAAAAATATGGTCGTAAAGTTATCCTGATTATTGGGTGGCTTTTTTCTATTCCAGTTCCTCTTTTACTAATGTTTGCTCCATCATGGAACTGGATTTTAATTGCCAACATATTCTTGGGAATAAGTCAGGGTCTTACCTGGTCAACCACAGTTATAATGAAAATTGACCTTGTTGGACCTTCACGCAGAGGATTTGCTATGGGTATTAATGAGTTTGCAGGTTATTTTACTGTAGCATTGTCAGCATATTTATCCAGTTATATAGCCAGTAATTACGGCTTAAGACCACAGCCATTTTATCCAGGAATAATTTATGTCTTTATGGGGTTATTCATGAGTATTTTTTTTATTAAAGAAACTAAAAATTATACATTACTTGAAACCTCCAAAAATATTGCACCTATTAAAATATCTCAAAAAGAAATATTCTTAAATACATCATTTAAGAATAGAGAATTATCTTCTATTGTACAGGCAGGATTTGTTAATAATCTAAATGATGGTATGGCATGGGGTTTATTCCCTTTACTATTTGTTTCAGTTGGACTAGGAATAAGAGAAATAGGTATTTTAGCTGCAATATATCCTATGACCTGGGGAATTTTTCAATTAGTTACTGGGGCTTTATCCGATAAGATAGGTAGAAAATGGTTAATTTCGTCTGGTATGTTTATTCAGGCTGTTGGAATAATTATTATAGCCATATCAATAAATTTTATTGGTTTTTTATCAGGAAATTTTTTATTGGGAATAGGTACTGCTATGGTTTATCCTACGTTATTAGCAGCAATAGGTGATGTTGCAGATTCTTCATGGAGGGCTTCCGCAGTAGGCATTTATAGGTTATGGAGAGATAGTGGATATGCTGTAGGTGCAATCATTGCAGGTATTACAGCAGATTTATTTGGTTTAAAAAGTGCAATATGGCTCATAGCATTTATTACATTCTTATCAGGTTTAATTGTAGCAATCCGAATGAAAGAAACATTGAACACCAAAAAGTAAAAATGATAAAACATAAATTAAAATTTTCATAATTATCTCATGAAATTATATTATTGTAATAATTTTTTAATACCAAAAAACCTAATTACTGAACCTTTCCCTTTATGAAACTCTCCCTCTTCCAAATTTATTTTTTTTTCATATAATTCAATAAAATCAACATTTTCAAACTGTGACTTCACCTCATCAATTGAATAGAGCATAGAAAGGTCTTTTGGACCACCAGAAGTATAATTTAATTGTTCTTTTGAGAAACATTCAAAAATTATATGTCCTCCTATTTTTAGATACTTTAGTAATTTTTGATTATATTCCTTTTTTTTATTTCCAGAAAAATGAGAATAAATAAAAACTAAACAATCAAATTCTCTATTTTTAAAATCAATATCTTCAACTTCAGAAACGATATAATCAATATTTACCTTATTTTCTTCAGCAAGGGCAAGTGCTTTTTTTTGACCTTCAAAACTCATGTCAAAAGCTGATACCTGCCAATTATTTTTGGCAGCATAGACAGAGTTACGACCTTCTCCTTCTGCTGGAAATAAAATTGTACTAGGTGTTAAGGAATCAATTTTTTCCTTAAAATATTCATTTGGTTCTTTTCCATAAGTAAAATCAATACTTTTGTATCTATTATCCCAAAACTCTTTCATCTTATAATTACTTTACCTTATATTATAATTTCCTAGAGAAGGCTTATTACTTTTTCTAGTTTGTTTTTTACTTCCTGAGCAATATCAGCAAGGTTAGAATTTTCAACAGCCTGCATGGAAACTAATGGATTTATTGCTGACACCTCAACTTTACCCTGACTATTTTCCTGTACTATAACATTGCATGGCAAAAGAAGACCTATTTTTTCTTCTTCTTGTAATGCCTTGTAAGCAAATTGTGGGTTACAAGCTCCCAATATTTTATAATTACGAAAATCTACATCAAGTTTTTTTTTCATGGTTTCTTTTACATTAATTTCTGTAAGAATACCAAAACCTTCATTCTTCAATTCTGCTGTAACTTTCAAAATAGCTTCTTCAAAAGAACATCCTAATACTTTAGTAAAATAATAGTTCAACTTTAGACCTCCATTAGATATTATACTCATTATTTTTATAGTATACCCTATATAGTATGTAAATAAGTTTGATTTTGTTGCTTAAATTATTTTAAAATACCTAAATAGCAACATTTTTTATCCAATACCACAAAAAAGTTAAATTAAGTAAAAGTGAAACCCATTCCAATAGGTGCCTTCCAGCTAAGGGATCAAAGTACCTTAATTTTTCAGCTTTTTTTCAGATTTGATAAAAAATATGGCTTTTAATTTATAAATTCAGAATTTTAAACAATAACATTAATTCTGGTATTAGGGACTGAAATATTTCAATGAAACTTTAAAATTATTACTACAATTCAATAACAATATTTATATCACTGACACTATTGAAAACGTTACTTCTATCTGATTTATTCATACATAATCATGTCTAAGGTATTGATATACTGCTATTCCCGTTTAAACAAACTACACATAAATTTATAATCTACAGTCATTTCAGCAAAATGTTGTATTTAATTTTTAAGAGAATAGCAGTATTACTTATCTAAGTAATCGTAATCCACTGAGAATAACTAGAAAAGTGCTTCCTTCATGACCGACGACTCCAGAAGGTAAATTAATTCCATTGAAAAAGTTTGCTGTAATAAGACTAACAATCACTATTAAGGCAAAAGTTAGGTTCTGTTTAATAACTCCTGAAGTTTTTTGCCCAAGAGAAATTGCATAAGCAACCTTAGAAATATCATCTGACATCAAAATTATATTGGCTGTTTCCAGTGCCACATCTGTTCCAGCTGCACCCATTGCAATACCTACAGAAGCGGTTGCCAGAGCTGGGGCATCATTAACTCCATCACCAACCATTGCCACTTTACCGTATTTTTGGCTTAATTCTTTGATAACTTTAACTTTGTCTTCAGGCAAAAGCTCAGAATAAATTTCATCAATACCACAACTTTTTGCAATAGATTTTGCTGTATTAGTACTATCACCTGTAAGCATTACTACTTTCATTCCTTTGTTTTTTAAAAGTTGAATTGATTCTTTTGCCTGTGGTCTTGGTGTATCTTGAATAGCTAAGAATCCTATTATTTCTTGGTCTAATTTTGTAAAAATAACAGTTTTGCCTTCTTCTTCCAACATCTGAATTATTTTTATCTGTTCCTTAGAAATATTATGACTATCCTTTAATAATTCTTTTCCTATCTCACATACTTTATCATGAACAATTCCATGAACACCAAAACCTGGAATTGCCTGCAAATTAGAAGCACGTTCTAATGTAAGATTTTTTTCTCTGGCAGCATTAACTATAGATTTGGCAATTGGATGTTCTGAAAGAAGCTCTAATGAAGCTGATATAGTTAATAAGGCTTCCTGAGAATATTCCTGAAATGGAATAATATCAGTAACTATTGGCTTACCCTGAGTAAGTGTTCCTGTTTTGTCAAAAGCAATTACTTTAACCTGACCAATATGTTCAAGATGAACTCCACCTTTAAATAAAATACCATTACGTGCTCCATTTGAAATAGCTGATAAGATAACGGGCATAATTGAAGAAACCAAGGCACATGGTGAAGCTACCACAAGAAAAATCATCGCCTTATAAATTGTTTTATCCCAAGTCCAACCTAGTAACAAAGGTGGCAGTATCATCAGTAATATAGCTGAAACAACGATAGTTTTGGCATAAATACTTTCAAAGCGTTCCACAAATAACTGGCTTGGTGGCATTTCACTCTGAGCTTCCTGTACTAGGCGAATAATTTTTGCCAGTAAAGTAGCTTCAGAAGTTTTTGTTACTTCGATTAATAGTGAACCCTGCCCATTTATTGTTCCTGCAAAAACTTCATTACTAGGTATTTTATCTACAGGTATTGACTCTCCTGTAATTGATGCCTGATTAATAGCAGAATACCCTTCAGTTATAATTCCATCTGCTGGTATTCTGTCTCCTGGTTTTACAATAACTCTGTCACCTATTTTCAGTTCTTCTACTTTTACTTTTTGTTCAAGTTCACCTACTAAGACAAGTGCTTCTTCAGGTCTTAATTTTAAGATTGAAGAAATATCTTTATTTGACCTTTCCATTGTGTAACCTTCAAGAGTACCACTTAAAGTAAAGATAAAAATAAGGATTGCTCCATCCATCCAATAACCAATGCTTGCAGCACCAATAGCAGCTACAACCATTAATAAATCAACATCCAAATCTTTTTCTTTTATTAGAGTTTCTAAGCCTTCATAAGCTTTTTGATAACCACCGATAATATAGGCTAAAAGATAAAAAGGTATTCTTAAAAAATGCAGACTACTATTTCCTTCAGCCACCCATGCCAGCAAAATAAATATCAGGCAAAAGAATGTAACTATTGCTGAATTATGTTTCTCCCAAATCTCAGAAAATGAAAATTTAGGTTTATGGTCATAGTTTTTTAGTATTTCTGTTTTATTCATTTTATTTCCTTAAATAAATTTCTTTAAAGCTTTTTTCATTCTCTCTACAACTTCCTCGTCAGAGTGTTGTTTAACACCATCAACAATACAATCTTCCAAATAATCTTCTAAAATTAATCTACCAAC
>JACMQJ010000083.1 GCA_014377055.1 Candidatus Sericytochromatia bacterium | reverse complement strand
AATATTTTCATTCATTCGATATTGCTCTTGTAGAGTTACTAAGACATCATCATGGTTTTCACGATTCATATTAATCAATTTTTCAAATAATGAAGTTGATAAGCCAAGTCCTTTTGCTTGTTCACTTTGGACAACTGGTGGTAATTGCTTATGATCTCCAACCAAAATAAATTTGTCGGCTTGCAAAACAACCGATAAAGCTCCTGGTTCTGTCAGTTGACCAGCTTCATCAATAACAGCTACATCAAATTTTAATCTTTTTACTAAAGCTGAACTCATAGCAGTAATTGAGCTACAAGCAAGTAAAGGAAAATTATTTAGTTCTTTTTGAATGATTTTCAGATCATCAAAATCACGATTTTTAAATAACTCTTGGGTTAAATAGGGATGTATTGATCGATCTACAGACTCATGAGAACCTATTCTTAAAAAGTTAGTAAAACCAAGTTCAATTAACTTTATTAGTACATTATCAATGGAACGATGGGTAAAAGCTGATAGTAAAACCTTTTTACCATCTCTGATTAATTCAATTATCAAATTAGCAAGTGTATGAGTTTTACCAGTTCCTGGAGGTCCTTGAATTAAAAAATAGTCTTTGGCAGCTAAAGCTTTTTTAATTGCCATTTGCTGGGAATCATTTAAAGACTCATCAAGTTTAATATTCTTAATTTCGTCAAATGATGGTTTTTTTCTACCTAAAAGTAATTCTCTCTTTTTGATATTTTTGCTATTCATAAACGAGTATAAGGCTGTATTCATGGTGTCAAAAGTAGTTTCCATGGTATCAATATATATATTCCATTTTTGATCTTGAAAATATTCTTTTTTTACATCTTTTTTCAAGGATAAATGAACACTATTACGATCAATATGCTTAATATTTGCCTTAAATACTTCACCTCTAACAATTTTATCACCATACAATAAAACTATATCACCAGGTTTTATTTCTGACTCAATGACATTATCACTATTTAATTTAAGTATTCGTTCTTCTATATCCAAAAAATTAAGATCTAAAATGGCTTTTCCTTCATTAATAATTGGTTGCATATCATCAAATATTCTCGAAAAACTTTTACGATTATTATGCCTTTCAGATTCAATTAATTTAAAATATTTATTATAATAATCAATATCTTCTTTAACTGTATTATGCTCATAATTTTTGCAAATTTTATTAACATTACAACCATTACAATCTTTTTCATTAAATTTTTGACAGATAGAAAAACATTCTTCTCTGGCATAACAATTTCGACAATTAGCAATACCAGTTGCAGGAATAAGCTTTTTGAAATCAGGATTATCATCATTATCATTTAGTAAAGCATGATCGATAGAAACAATTTTATTACGTGTATTAATCACTTCTCTTCTTGTTTCTTTGGTAATAGAGCATTGTTTTAACAGATCATTACCCTTACCTTTTGAATAAATCAGATAACTATCAGGATTAGTACATTCATAAGCTGATTCTAGTAACAACTGATAACAGGCAACTTGAGCTCGATCATTACTCCATGGTATTGATTCTGGAGCTTTACTTGTCTTTAACTCATAAGTTATTGCGTCTTTACCTGGATTAACCAATAAATCAAGACGACCTGACATACCATATTTTCTCGATATAACAGTCGGTTCTGTACTTTTTTTGTCATGTTCTAAAAATTTTTTATGTGTTTTCCAAACAGATAAGGCTCTCAGGTGTTGGCTTATTTCAGCTTTTATTTGCTCTGGTTCAGGTAGATTATCATCATTTAAGGAAATTAAATCAATTAAGCTATTTTTCAAAACCCGATCAAGAATATTATTATTATCTTGTCTATCTTCATTAACTAGTATGTCAAAGGCATTATTTACTAGTGTCCCCCTGACCATGGGATAATTTTTACTACTAGAATTTGATCTTCTATTAACATAATGTTTTCTGATACATCCTTCTGTATTCCTTATTGTACTTGGGCTAACCATAATACCTGGCTCAAGGACTAAATAACCATCTATATCAAGAGTAAGCTGATTATTTTCTGGATCTTTTTTGATATAATGAACTAATATTTCTGATCCTATCCAAAGATAGTCTATTGCTTGTAGCCAAATATCTTTTAGATAAAGCTCAAGCTTTACACCTTTTTTAGTTTCAACACTAATTTTACCAATAGACTCATGTTCACCTAAATCATTGATATAACTATCTATTCCATTATTTCCTAATACATTACATAAAATGGAAGAATTATTTTTGCTCATAAACTAAAGTGTAATATCATTTGGCATATTTAAAAGCCTAGTCTACACAAATTTTAAGAAAAGAAGGATAGATCTCTTAAAGGATTTAAAAATCAAAATTAAATTACCCCCTCTACAAATTTTTTATTTGTTTTATGTTAAAATACTGTAAATATGAATCAAGAAAATTTTGGAGATAAAAAATGGCTAAAATTGATGCTTTGTTTAAAGTTGTTGTTGAGTCAGGTGGAACCGATTTACACATGTCACCAAGTAGTAAGCCACTAATTAGAAAAATTGGTCAACTAATACCTATCGAACAAGCTCCTATTATCACAGAAGAAATGAATAAAGCTTTGTTATATGAGATTATGACAGAGTTACAAAGAAAAACTTATGAAGAAACTAAAGATCTTGATATGGCTTACACTAGTGAAGCTGTAAACTTAAGATTTAGAGTCAATGTTTTTCAAGATAAAAAAGGTATTGCAGCTGTTTTTAGAATAATTCCAACTCAAATAAAAACAATGGAAGAATTAGGCGTTGCACCAATGCTTAAAGATTTTGCAAATTTGCATAAAGGTTTAGTATTAGTAACAGGACCTGCTGCTAGTGGTAAATCAACTACATTAGCATCAATGATTGATTATATAAATAATACAAGAGAAGATCATGTTTTAACTGTTGAAGATCCTATCGAATTTGTTCATCTTAGTAAAAAGTGCTTAGTTAATCAAAGAGAAGTTGGTAAAAATACTAATTCGTTTGCCTCAGCCTTAAAAGGAGCATTAAGAGAAGATCCTGATGTTATTATGGTTGGTGAAATGAGAGATTTGGAAACTATAGAATTAGCCATTACTGCTGCTGAAACAGGTCATTTGGTATTTGGTACATTGCATACTGGTAGTGCAGCCAAAACGATTGATCGTGTTATTAATAGTTTTCCAACCAAGGCACAAGCTCAAATCAGAGCAATGTTATCAGAGTCACTAAGAGGGGTTGTTTCTCAACAATTAATGTTTACAACTCAGGGAGAAAGAGTTTTAGCTCAAGAAATATTGGTCGGAACACCAGCAATTGGTAATATGATTCGTGAAGGAAAAACCTTTCAAATTCCTTCAATTATGCAGGCAAGTAAAAGAGAAGGTATGTTGACAATGGATGGTTCTATTATGGAATTATTACTCAAAAAAATAATTACACCTGAAGAAGCTTATTTGAAGTGTGCAGAAAAAAAGACTTTTGAACATTTATTGACTAATAAACCTGAAAACGTTATATTTTAAAGATTAGGAGAAACTTATACAATGGCTAAGATTGATGCTTTATTTAAAAAAATGCTTGATGAAGGTGCTTCCGATTTACACATGTCACCTACCAACAGACCTAGAATAAGAAAAAGTGGCAGACTTATCGAAATTTCCGAAGCTCCAATTCTTACAGAAGAAATGAATAAAGCTTTGTTATATGAAATTATGTCCAATAAAGAGAGAGCTCAGTATGAAGCAACACATGATGTGGATTTTGCTTATCCACTTGATGAATTAAAAGTAAGATTTAGAGCTAATATTTACATGGAAAGAAAAGGTATTGGTGCTGTTTTTAGACAAATACCTACCGAAATTATGTCTGCTGAACAATTAGGACTTTCACCTTTGATTCTTAATTTTGCAAAATTACATAAAGGAATGGTTTTGGTAACAGGAGCTACAGGTAGTGGTAAGTCAACTACATTGGCGGCAATGATTGATTATATTAATAAATATCGTAAAGCTCATATTATAACTATTGAAGATCCAATTGAATTTGTTCATCAAAATCAAATGTGCTTAGTTAATCAACGTGAGGTTGGTCGAGATACAGAAACATTTGCGTCAGCATTAAAATCTGCTCTAAGAGAAGATCCTGATGTTGTTTTGGTTGGTGAAATGAGAGATTTAGAAACTATCGAGTTAGCAATCACTGCTGCTGAAATGGGATTATTAGTTTTTGGTACATTACATACAAGTAGTGCAGCTAAAACAATCGATCGTATTATTAATGTTTTTCCTGCTGATGCACAGCCACAAGTCAGATCTGCTCTTAGTGAATCGCTTAAAGGAGTTGTTGCCCAACAATTATTAAAAACAGTAGATGGTAAAAGAGTTGCTGCTCAAGAGTTATTAGTTGGTACTCCTGCAGTTTGTAATCTAATTCGTGAAGGAAAAACATTTCAGATTCCATCACAAATGCAAACAGGTAAGAAAGAGGGTATGCAATTAATGGATTCAGCTATTGAAGATTTGCTTAAAGCTGGTCGAATATCTCCAGAGGAGGCATATCTTAAAGCAACTAATAAACAGCCTTTTGAAAGATTTTTGACAGATAAATCCATTATTCATCATTAAATATTAGAATTGTATAATTCTCAATTTACTTGTTAGCCAAAATAATAAATTAGCATTTATGTGTGTTAAGTATTTAAGAGTAAATAATAAATGGAAAATAAATTAAAGAGTCTACCTTTAGGAATACAAACCTTTAGTAAAATAATAGAATCAAATAATCTTTATGTTGATAAAACTAAAGATATTTATAATATTATATCAAGTAATGAAAGTAACTTTTTCTTTTTGTCACGTCCTCGCAGATTTGGCAAATCATTATTAATTAGTACATTAGATGAAATATTTTCTGGTAATCAGGAACTGTTTAAAGGCTTATATATCTATGACAAAATTGAATGGAAAAAATATCCTGTCATTAGAATTGATTTTACTGGCTTAGTTTATGTAGAAGGAGTCAAAGGTTTTAAAGACTCTTTTTTTAATAAAATAAAAAATATAGGTCTAAATTATCAAATTGAATTAAAAAGTACTGATTATAAAACAGCAGCCCAAGAACTTATCATAGAGTTATCAAAAGTCGATAAAGTAGTAATTTTGATAGATGAGTATGATAAGCCAATAGTTGAGTTTATCGATAATGCTGAAATAAGAAATCAAATGAAAGATATAGTTAAAGACTTCTATTTAGTTATCAAAGAATCAGATAAATATATAAAATTTGCTTTTCTTACAGGTGTCTCCAAGTTCAGTAAAATATCTGTATTTTCAGGATTAAATAATTTAACAGATATAACACTAGATAAAAGATTTGCAACTATTACAGGATATACAGAGGAAGAATTATATTATTATTTTGATGATAGAATAAAATTATTTGCTGCCATTGAAAATATAACTGAACATGAATTAAAGCAAGTTTTAAGAGAATGGTATAACGGTTATTCATGGGATGGTAAAAACTTTGTCTATAACCCTTTTTCAATAATGAATGTTCTTAGTGTTCAACAAATAAATAATTATTGGTTTCAATCAGGTACACCAACATTTTTAATTAAGCTGATAAAGGATAAAAATATTGATGTTAAATCTTTAGAGAATATTGAAATGCAAAAGGAAGCACTGGATTCATTTGAGATAGAAAATATCAATGTAGAATCACTTTTATTTCAGACAGGTTATTTAACCATAAAAAAGATAGAAGAATACAGTATTTCAGATAGGATATATATTTTGAATTATCCTAACTTAGAAGTGAGAGAATCGTTACTAAGGAATATACTCAATAGTTTCCTTAACTCTTTTAATGATGATGTATTAGTTGGTAAGCTTTATAGACTTTTAAATAAGAATAATCTGGATGAGTTTTTTAGAATATTAAAAGACATATTTAGCCATATTCCAGCAGAGATATTTATGAGTGACAAAGAAGCCTATTATCATACAATTATTTATTTAATCCTTACTTTAATTGGTGTAAGAATAAATGTCGAAGTTCATACCAATAAAGGTAGAATAGATGCTGTGATTGAAACAGAGAATAATATTTACATAATCGAATTTAAAATGAGTTCAACCAAACAGGCATTAAAACAAATAGAAGATAAAAAATATTATGAAAGTTATTTATTATCAAAAAAGGTTATTTATTTAATTGGTGTTAGTTTTAGCTCAAAAGCAAGAAATATTAAAGAATATACAATTAAAGAATTGAATCCAACGTAAGTAGCGTTTGTCAATAAATCATACCTTTTAAGGGTGAATAAAGCAAAGTATAATGCCTCCTATAATGGTTAATGTGAATCAAAAAAAGCCCCCAAAAAAATAAGCCTTTACTTTAATTCTTAATAAATTTAAAAATATAAAAGTTAATCATCAAAATCAAGTACTCTAATAATTTATTTAAATCTTTTCTCTACATTTTTCCAGCGTTCTATTTCTTTATCAGCATTAAAAGTTCTAAATAAATCTGGAATATATTCCTCTAGTTTTAGGTTTTTTTTGTCATATTCATGAATTTTTTCAGAAAAATGTAAAAATAGTATGTTTTTATATATATAAAATACATTCTCTCTTACAGTAATATCATTATTTACATATTTCTTATTTTCAAGGCATTGTTTAAGTAGTGATTCAATATCAGTATTTATCTTAAGAGTCTTGCTAACTTTTTCCAATGATTTTTCAATAAGAAGTTTATTCTTGAATATAGTACTTTTAAGTGGATTATTTTTATTCTCATGTATTTTTCTACGTTTTATTTCTTTATCAGGATTATAAGATTTAAATAAAATTGGAATAAACTTACTAAAACTAAGATTATTTTTTTCAAATTCAGGAAATTTTTCAGCAAAATGCTCAATTAAAATGTTATTGTACTCTTTATTATTATATGACATATTTTCTACAAATTCAGGAGAATTAATGTCATCAAGAAAACCTACACATTGAGCAAGTAGCTCTTCAGGAGAGTTTTTATAAATTATATTTGTTTTTGAAGCATTTGCTACTTTTTTTAAGGCTTCCTGTATAAATAATTTATCTTTTTTTACTATTTCATTAAATAATGAATGTGAGAACTCATGTCTTACAATACTAGATACAGTCAAAGGATTTTCATTAGGATATAGATTAATTTTTATTATGAATTTATTTTCCCATTTAGAAAAGGTTGTTTGACCTCCTAATCCATATGATTCAAGATTATTAAATCTTATAGAAACTGGATATTTTTGTTTAACTCTTAACCTGCACAATGTATTATCAATCATCTCTTTAGAATTATTCTGATATTTATCTATTAATTTTTGAGATATTTTCTGGTATTTACTTTTCCATATCTCGTTAATTTTAGCTTTTTTATAAAACTCTTTTATTAATTCAGGACTTGGGAGATTCTTTAAAGTTGTGACTTCTTCCTGAGTAAATTTAGTTGGTAAATAGTTTTTAAAGTCAGGTGGATAACCATAATGCTGGCTTGCCATTATTAGTAATCCATTCTTTATATACAACAATGACATGCCATTTAGATACTTATTGTAAGCTTGACGATTTTTAGCATATATATTTTTAGGGATTATTTTTAGATACTCTTTAATCTGTTTTTGTTCTGGAAAAGATGATTTATTTATTACTGCTTCTTTATCACTATCAGATACCCAATTCATCCAAACCATAAAGGTAAAAAGTCTTTCGTCAGTTTCAAATTTAACATCAGATTTAGAATCACATTTTACTATTTTTATAGATTTGTGGTTATTTTAGGATGCCTTTATATCGTTATAGGTCACAGGAAATAATAATATAGATGCAAATGATAAAATACAAGTGGTTTTAAAATTCATTTTTAACGTCCTAAATATTAATTCTTAGTTTTATGATTTATTTCATATAATTTGTATTTTAAATTATATGAAATAAATTAAGAACAACTATAATATACAATACCTTAGACGCATAGCTTTAAAAAGAAGTTTTTGACTGCTAAATCTATTATTCATCATTAAATATTGGAGCTTAGGTTAAATAATTACCAAACAAAAAATCAGTTTAAATATCAAAATTAAGAAAGCATAAGAAAAAAATGTTAGTATTATTTATAATTAAATTTTTGATATTGATATTT
>JACMQJ010000496.1 GCA_014377055.1 Candidatus Sericytochromatia bacterium | reverse complement strand
TACGATGGACGAGTTTATGCGCCGAATGAAAGATATGGCTGCCATGGGCGGTGGAATGAGTTTCTACGGAAATATGCCGGATAGTTACAAAGTTGCTATCAATGGAAACCATAAAATCGTAAATAAAATTTTGGCTTCCGCAGATGAAAAAGAACAAGCTGAATTGGCTAAACAAGCTTTCGATTTAGCTTTGCTTTCTCAGGGTTTATTAACTGGAGCGGAGTTGACTGCTTTTGTGAATAGAAGTGTTTCGCTTATATAAGTAGAAAGTTTAGAGTTTAAAGTGAAAAGCCCTTTCGATTTATTTCGGAAGGGCTTTTTTTTCTATTTCTATATCGAAAATTGAAAAAATTTCTCTTAAGGTTAAATCCGAGTCTTTATAAATGTTCAATTTTTGATTAATTACTAATTCAATTGGTTCATATATTTGAAAAAAATCGTTTAATAGTTTAGTTTTAATCGCCTTTTTTTTGCTCCTTTTTAATTCAGAATAATAGAATTCTAAAAGATCAATAAAGTCTATTCTTTTATCTTGAAGTTTATCTAGATTTCCTATAAGAAATTGAAGGTTAATCAAAACTAAAGGTTTGATGACTTTAAATTGATTTCTTATTCCGGACTCATTAATCTTTTCATCAAAACTTTTCCTTAAATACTCATTGACTCCGGGTATTTGAAAGTTTTCATTAGTATATACAATTATCGGATATATGGTGAGATTTCTTTTACGCTTATAGCTGGGATTTTCTTCAAAGTCAGAAGTTTTTAATTTGATTATTTGTTTAACAATTTGCCCCGTTCCTTTAGAATTATTATTTAATTTATTATCTATTACAGCCTTAATTTTATCAAAAGAGTATTCATCAATCAAAGGAAAAGAAACATCTTTTAACTCTATTAAGAATATTTTGTTCCGTACCCTAAAATATGCATCTGGAAAATTATTAGTTTGTTCATCAAATTTTATAACAGTATGTTTTTTAAATAGAATATTTTTAATTGCCTTTCTAAAAACAAGTTTCTCTGTAACTTCTTTTGAAATCAATGTCTTAAAATCAGGAAAAATTTTAAATTTTTCTGCTTTGGATATTCCAGAATAATTATAAAAATCATACATAAAACCCTCATAAAGTTTGGAATACAAGTAATCCCAATTTAAAATTATATAAGTCTCATCATCTATCTTGTAAGCGGGTTTTTCTTTAATTCCTGTATAACCACTTGGTTTTTTAATGTATATGTTTTTATATTCTTCTACATCTAAAGAAAGTTCATTTAGTAGTCCTTCAAATTCTTTTGCGTTTTTTAAATATCCTGAATAATTGATTGGTGAGTTATTTTCTTTCTTTGTTGTAGAGTGTAAGATTAGAATAATCAAAGATTTTATATAGTTACGATATTCATCAAATCCTCGATTTGAAAGAAATATTTGTAGATAATTTTTATATTCTGTTTCTGAACTTAGATAATCAAACAGAATGTAACTTCTAATAATTTCAGATGTTAGATTTATTCTAATATTGGACTCATACTGAGAATTTAATAACGGCCAAGTATTCTCAGAAAAGAAATCTTCATAGCTGTTGGTTCCTGTTTTTACAAGTTTTCCATCTTCTTTGATTTGTTCAGTAACAAAAATCATGTAGGCTTTAAAGACATTTAATTCCTGTTCAATGGATAGGTCATCTAGCTTACCTTCTTTAAAATTACATAAAGCATAATGTATGAATCTATTAGAGTATTGCATAGAAAATATACTTGGACTATCTCCAAATTTTGTATTCAGAAAATTCCATCTGTCCTGAATTTTTTTTTTTATGATTTCTGATTGCCTTGAAAAAAATAGACGTAATATTTCTTTATGAGATGAAGAATCATTTTCATTGAGAAGTATTTCTGCATTAATTAGTGAAATTATCACAAGTAAATTAACTGTTGGAATTTCATCTAATAATGTTCCAAGATTAGGTAATTCTTCACCAAAAATTTGTTGATACGTTGGAACCGGCTTGAATTTCATAGAATTAAAAATATTATTTCTAAATGACTATTTTCTCATTTATAATTCAAATTCCGTATTCACTGTCTCATCAGGGTCTCTCGCGGAGGACCCTGATACAATAACAGTAGAAATATTTACTTTCAAAGGCTTAATTACTTTTTAAAACTCCTTAAACCCAATATGCTTTCTATCAACTTTAGGTTCTTGTTTCTTTTCTAAAAGTTCATCCAAATATTGAAAAACAATCTCCATGTTTTTATCTTGGTTATCCAGCTTCTTTTTGATTTTTTCTACTTCCAAACG
>JACMQJ010000082.1 GCA_014377055.1 Candidatus Sericytochromatia bacterium | reverse complement strand
TTAACATATAACTTCCATCATGATTAGACATTATTTTATCCTTTTATTTATTCTGCATAACGTAAGCTTGAATTAAAGTAATGTATATATTGTTCTAACCTTTTATAATTTAAGCTATTCTTAGTATAGAATATAATGTAACAAATTACAACATGTATTGATTGTAAAATACAACAATAGTTAGTTATAGAATTTAATATTTTTTAATTACTTCTTATTTTTTGTCTTGCTGATAATGCACAACGACTATGTGACGGACTAGACACTTTTCGTCCATGTTTGTACTTATACATGATGTTATCCTTAGTTAGTTTTTATTTATTTATTTCTTTAATTAATTCATCAACTTCGTTTTTTGATATATTTTCCATATCTGATTTATCATAAATTGCTCAAGCCACGACAAAATGGCTAGATTCATTGCTATGAGGTTCAAATACGTTAATAAATTTTAAATATTTTTTTGGTTTAGAATGTTTTTGTATGATAGATATGGATACGCTTTCAAGACCTATTTTGAATGTGCTTTTTCTTGAATATCCTGTGTCTTTTCTAATTTTTGAATCTTTTGTCTTAAAAATCTTTCCAGCCTTTATACACCAACAATAAGTGATAGATATGAAAGCAATTAATTTATCAATTTTGTAATTGTCAGTCATTTTAATAGATTCAAGATCAAATCCTCTTTTTTTAAAACATGAAAACATACTTTCAATTAACCATCTTGTACTGTAGTCTTCTAATGCTAATTCATCTGAGTTAGTTGCTACAATTAGTAAGTCTTTTGAATTTATTCTTTTACCCATTATTCTTAATTCTGTACCAAATAACTTCAATATCTTAGTTTTAGGTGAGTAATATCTAAATATTCCTTTTACTTTTTTCTTGTAACTAAAATCGTTTTTTAAGATGAAGTTACTTTTTATCCTAATTAAAAACTTTATTCCTTGGCTATTTAGCCAGTTAAACCAATCTCTACCAATGAACTCACGATCTGCTGTCAAATAATTTATACTCTCCTTGCCAAATATGTTTAAATAATCTTGCAATAAATCTATTCTTTCCAATGTATTTGTACAGCCTTTTTTATCTAAACATTCCCAAAGTATAGGTATACCTACTCCTTGATACTCTACACATAAAAAAAATATATTTATTTCTTTCCATTCTGTTCTATCTATTATTAATATCCTTTTGCCCTCAGGTATGAATCTCATAAGTAACTTAGAAAAATATGTGAAAATTAAATTGAAATCTTTAAAAAATCTTTGAAGAATTCTATAGTTTGATTTCTTTGTATTTTTAGGATTTATTATTCCTGCTATTTGGTCTAAGTTTACGCTCTCTTTTTGAATTATTGATTCTATAAAAGATATAAAATATTCTATTTTTTTAGTAGGTAGTTGAAGTTCTTCTCTTAATGTGCTAAAAAGACTTTGCATTTGGTTATGGCTTTCTAATTTTTATAATTTTAGAAAGTCATTTTCTTATTAAAATCAACCAATGACAATACTTTCAATATATTTTAAAATATTTGTCGTGGTGTGAGATTTTTAACTTAAATGTGGCTTAAGAAAAAAATAAAATACAAGGTTTAAAGCATTGCAAATAGGGAGT
>JACMQJ010000495.1 GCA_014377055.1 Candidatus Sericytochromatia bacterium | reverse complement strand
CAGCTAAATAACTTTCTTTATAAAGTAATGTTTCTTCATGATCATCTAATTTATCGTTTGTTTCAATAAATAAATTATTTAAATTAAGCTTATTTTTAATCTTATGTTCTGCCTGATAGCGTTCTATTGAGTTACAATGATAAATTTTGGGATGGCATTTTTTATGTAAGCTCTTTACTTTAAGTTTATCTGCTTTGCTGTATTTTGACATTCAATTTATACCTAATATATCAATTATATCTTAACATATTATACAATATATTAAGATATAATAACTTATTTGCCATAAATTATTTTACCCCATTTATTTAAAGTAGCTTTTATTCCTTCAAATGATATTGGCTTACTAACATAGTCATCCATTCCAGCTTGTAGACATTTTTCTTCATCACCTTGCATTGCATTAGCAGTCATAGCAATTATTTTTGGTCTTTGGTCTTCACTATAATTGTTAACAAGGTACTTTGTAGCTTCAAGACCATCCATTTCTGGCATTTGAACATCCATAAATATTAAATCATATTTTTGTCTTTGTACTGATTCAATTGCTTCTAGTCCATTACTTGCAACATCAATTTTATAGCCCAATTTTTCAAGTAATCTTATCGCTAATTTTTGATTTATGGCATTATCTTCTGCTAACAAAATTCTCATAGGAAATAATTCAGAGATATTATTTCCTGTTTCAGGATCTATTTGTTTTATCAAAAGATTAGTTTTATCATATAAAACACTAATTATTGTATTAAAAAGCTGTTTATGTTTAATCGGCTTATTTAGATAAGCATTTAATACTTTGTCTATACCAATCATTTCACTTTTATTTTTTCCTAATGAAGTTAACATAATTATTGGTAATTCTCTTCTAGTAACTAAATTCTTTATTTTTTTACTTAATTCCAGACCATCCATTTCAGGCATGTGCATATCTACAATAACAACATCAAAAGGTAAGTCACTCTCTATTAATTCAAGTGCCTTTATAGAAGATTGTGTGGATGTGGGTATCATTCCCCACAATTTTACTTGTGAAGAAAGAACTTTAATATTGGTTAATGTATCATCAACAATCAAGACTCTTTTGCTATTAAGCTTATTATTTTGATTTTGCAAATATAGCTTTGCATAACCTTGTGACATTTTAGTCTTAATTGTAAAATAAAAAGATGTACCTTGATTTTCTTTACTCTCAATCCAAATCTTGCCTTCATACAATTCAACCAGTTTTTTGCTAATAGCAAGACCAAGACCTGTACCACCATATTTTCGGGTTGTTGAAGAGTCAGCTTGTGAAAAAGCACTAAATAACTTATCTATTTTGTCCTCAGTAATACCAATACCTGTATCTTGTACCATAAACTTTAATTCAATATTATCTTCTTGAATAAATGATAATTCAACAGAAACATAAACTTCACCTTTATTGGTAAACTTTAGAGCATTACTGATCAGATTAACTAATATTTGACGCAATCTAGTAACATCACCAATTATATAATTGGGTACGTCAGGATTAATAAAGTAAATTAAGTCAATATTTTTTTCAACTGCTTTAGTCGATAATAAATCTAAAACATCTTCAATACATGTTCTTAACTCAAATGGTTGAGTTTCAAGCTCCATTTTTCCAGATTCTATTTTTGAAAAGTCAAGAATATCATTAATTATAGTGAGTAAAGATTCGCCACTAATCCTAATAGTTTCTACATAATCCTTTTGTTCATTAGTTAATTCTGTTTGGAGTAATAAACCTGTCATACCTATGACACCATTCATTGGCGTTCTTATCTCATGACTCATAGTTGCCAAAAACTCTGATTTAGCTCTACCAGCAGACTCTGCATCATATTTTGCACTTATGAGGGCGTTTTCTATTTTTTTTCTTTCTGTTATATCTCTTAAGCTTCTAACACTTACTTTTTTACCGTTATAAACAAATCCTTTTCCTACTACTTCAAGATTAAAAGTAGATTTATCTTTACGTAATCCTATAACTTCATAAGGTGTTTTATCAAAATCTAAAATATTTTTCTCAACTATTTCTCTACATTCAGGAGTTGTAAAATTTAAAGGGGACATACCAATAATTTCGTCAACATCATATCCTAGCATTTTAGCTGCAGACTCATTAGAATCAATAACTACAGAATGATCTATAATCATAATACCCTCAAATGCTACTTCAGATAATTTTTTAAACCTTTCTTCGCTTTCAGCCAGAGCTGCCTCATTTAATTTTGATTTAGTTATATCTCTCGAAAAAGCAGTCAGACCTTGGACTTTTCCAGCAAAGCTTATGGGATTAAAAGTTATTTCAATATAACTAACATCTTTTCCTTTTTTGTAGGTTTCAACAGTTGAATACTTTTCACCATCCATTGCTCTTTTATACAATTTAAACCAATAATTATACATATTTTCATTAAAAAAGTCTTTAATATACATACCTTTAAAAGGATCTTTCTTAAAATATTTAATACTTTCTTCACGGAATAATGAATTAAAGTTTATCAGTCTATAATCACTTGACAATGACCATACAGCTGCACCAATATTTTCTAGTATAAAGTCAAGCTCATCTCTTGAGTCTTCTATTTCAGCTTCTAATTTTTTGTGTTTTATTAAATCTGACGTTATTACTCTTAAAGAAAATAAGATAAT
>JACMQJ010000494.1 GCA_014377055.1 Candidatus Sericytochromatia bacterium | reverse complement strand
TAAAAAAGAGTTTAAAACTAAAATATTTGAAGTATTTCAACGCCTGCACAGCAAAGAAGAATATTCAGGAACAGGAATCGGACTTGCCATCGTTAAAAAAATAGTTGACAACCACAATGGCATTATCACCGCCAAAAGCGGATTAAATAACGGAGCTACATTTGATATTTACATTCCGATTAACTAAAAGCCTGGCAAGGCACTAAAGAAGAAATTTTTAAAACCGATAACGAAGCAGCAGTCGATTTTGTTTATTCTTCCAATTTGTTTAAAAAAGTGAGAGAAGCTTATTTGAAGGGGTAGAACAAGTAGTTTAAATTTCAATTTAAAAAATAACCTCGATAAATAGTGTTAAACGAGAATTGATTGTATTCATTTTTTTTGGAATTTTATTTTTGGAAGAGTTGCGCAACAGCTACGGCTGTTAGTGGCGGGAGCTTATAATAGATAAAAATCATTATTGGAGATTTCTACAACTCTAAACTTTTTGGGTCCAGAACTTCT
The DNA here is from genome assembly GCA_014377055.1 of Candidatus Sericytochromatia bacterium. Taxonomy (GTDB): domain Bacteria; phylum Cyanobacteriota; class Sericytochromatia; order UBA7694; family JACMQJ01; genus JACMQJ01. The sequence continues at coordinate 2,283 of JACMQJ010000494.1, read as the reverse complement.
ATTTTTAAAGGTGGGATTGCGAATGGATTTCCTGGGATTTGTTTCGTAATCATAGCAAATGTATAACACTTAGTCGAACAATTTTGAGTTCCATGTCTATGAGTAAAACCACCAACTTTACTAACTTTTGGAGATCGTCGTGTGTCCAATGCAACGGTAATATTTTCGCCTTCCAAAAAATCATTCATGTTAAGTGCTGAATGTTGGTTATGTAAGGCTGTCTTGGGATCTAATTCTTTAGTGATAATCGCTTCGCTGTTTCGAGTACATTTATAAACAAAACATCTCCCAATATTATTGACCATCATATATGAAGATGGAGCAATTCTTTTTGAAAAGATTTCTGCAGCAAGGCATTCAATCGATGAGTTGTCGTGGAACAGTTTCATTTATCTTTCCAAAAATTTGCAACTAGATTCATATATGACTAGTAGATTGTTAACTTTTTCAAATGGAATTGAAAACATTTCAGATAATTCATCTGAAGTAAATTTTCGATGAGGAATTTTGTTTACTACAGAAACAGCAAATTCAAAATCATCATCTTTAAAATTATTATTAGAATGTATTAAATATCGATCTTCATTGGTTTCAATCTCATAATCAAACTCATCTTCGGAGATTAGATTTTGATCAATTTGCATAGTCAAATGTAAATAATCAATTTTTTTATTAAGATTTGAAATAGCAGTAATATATAAATGCTCTTTTTTAGCAAATGTATGAAAACTAAGGATATGACTTTTTAAGCCCTTTGACATTGCTCCCGAATAACAATTAAAAAAATTATCTTCAGTTGTAGCAATGAAATAAGATCCTCTTCCCGAAGTATCTAACATAGGGAATGGTTGATAGGCAGTTAAAGGCGGGGATGTTAAATCATTTAAATCCCGAAATTTTATTATTGGATCACTCATACAAAGAAATTATCTGTTGTGTTTCGTTAAAATATATTTGATAGTTTTTAATAACTTCCAATAATTGTTTTGTGTTCGATTGTTCAGTAAAATCTGAATGAAAATTAAATTGGAATTGAATAATTCGTTCATTAACACCTGAGTCGGCTCTTTGAATTGTTGCTGGTTTCATATCTAATTTAAGTCGTGTGCCTTTAAAATCTTTACTTAAGTAATATCCATAACTAACATCATCATTAGAAAAATATTTATTTACCTCGCTGTTTACATTAAAAAAATATTTCTTAGAAAGCTGATGTATGTCATCTGAAGTAAACTTATAATAATGAAAATTAATGCCTGAAGCAGTAGCTAAAAATTCAGTTTGCTTTATTATTTTTTCAGCGATATCCATAACTGAAACTAAAGTGTCTGAAGTCACTTCAGTAATAATCAATTGTTGCTGAGTTATTTGAATATGAATTTTTTTTGTATTTATAATACAAAAATCAGTTAGGAATATTGATGAATCTTCAATTTCTCCTTCATTAAATATTTCGTTTTTTAAAAAAAAGTATTTATCAAACTTCTGTGGAGAGAATGTTCCATTGATGACTATATTTTTAACCGCTAATTGAATATTCATTTTTTTTGAGAATCTTAGTTATTTTAGTGTGCAAATGTAATTTATAAAAATTTATATTTTCTAAATATAGTATTAAAAATCAAAATAAATCGTAAATTTAATTTTATTGTATAATTTTTTTATTTTCAAATATAAATGAAATATCCCAGCTCTGCAAATAATTCCTGACTTTGCGGAAGGTTAATTATTAAATCCATTTGTAACTAGGCACTTATTTATTTTCCCAAATATAAAAACAATCTTCAATAAATTACAAATAAAAAACTCTCCCGCTCCGCAAAGTGTTCCTCTGAAATGCTCCACAAACGTCTCCTGACTTTGCGGAAGGTTAATTATTAACGTTTCCTTGCTAGAGCTCGTGGCGGCTTATGGAAAGCTTTTTTTCCATAACCGCCCGAGTGAAGTTATGAAAAGTAAACGAACAATTTTCCGAAAAACCAGCCATAAGGTTTATACGCCGTTAGCAGCAGTTTTAGTCTTAATGCCTCAATTCTTCGCCTTTAAAATTATCTTCTAAATATTTTGCCACAATTGAATTAAATAAGTCAGGATTATTTTTTGTGACGTAATGATTTTCTCCTGTAACAAAGCAAAGATTAGCTTTTGAAATATTTCGGTATATAAATAAAGTGTGCTCTTGTGGAATAATATCCCTGTCTCTTGACACTACTAATACACGACATTTGATTTTTTGTAAATCTCTTGCTGATATGTGCCGATGAAATTCTATCATTCGATTCC
>JACMQJ010000081.1 GCA_014377055.1 Candidatus Sericytochromatia bacterium | reverse complement strand
GAACACCATCACCATCAGCATCTTCGTAAACAGGTTTAGGCAACTTCATGTGCTTAGGAGTATTTAATTCGCTGTATGCATAATCCAATGGATTTAACCAATATAATGGTTCAACCGCTTTACCACCAAGATTAAAGTTTAACCTAACAGATGCATAATTATAAGAATCATAATCACGAGTTTGAGCCGGATCAGTTACGGGGTGTTCCTGCCATTGTTGACCATCTAATAAGTCGGTTTTAACTAATGTAAACCGTTCTTCAATAGCTAGATTAATTCTTTTCCCTAATTTAAAAGCGATACCTGCTATCACATTTCCGGAAGGCTTTAAAGTTTTACCATTTACACCGGGAGTACTTGCACCTCTACCTCTTGTGTTATCAGCTTCAGTTTCATAAGTATCATCCATGCCGTTTTTCAAATCATTTCTGATATCTTTTCTTCTTTTGTAAAGATTTTGCTCAGCAGCATATTTTGCAAATGTAGAATTAAATAATGCTCTGTATGGTTGATTGTTTGCATCTAAAGCATTTACTTTAGTTCTGAATAGAGAAGCACCTATACCCCCACCTGCATATATAACAAAACCAGTTTTAGCTTTGTGAAACCGAATATTATTTACTGTAAAAATACCCTGTAAACTTAAATCCTGTAGTTTAGTTTGGTAATTATAGTATACATTATCACCAGTAGCATTTCGAGTACCAGCAGCATTTGTGTTTACTATAGCGCCAGTTCCAGTTCTTACCGGAGCAAAATAAGATCCGAATGCAGGGTTTTTTGAAAAGCCGTTAGACGCTTTCCAGTTTTGTCCTTTCATTGAAAGATTGATGTATTCGGCCCTTATTGAAAACAAATAACCTAGGGCTTTTCTTACAGTAAATCCAAAATTAGGTGCTGTAAATGCTTTTGTAGAAACATCACCACTGACATTAGCGATACCTGTACTAATACCAAATTCCACCATGTTACGTGGCTTTGCAGGAAAAGAATAGCTGTTATTCCAAAATTCATTTTGCTGCCCCATTTTTTTGTTTGGGATAACAGACGAATCGTAGATACTGTATCCACCATTCATGTAGCCTGTATTTCCGGTCTCAGTCTGTGCAAATGCACCAGCCGAAACAAGCATACAAATAGCCGTAAATAATTTTAATTTTTTGCTTACCATAACTTAAAGGTTGTTGAATTTTCGAAAATATTCTGATTGATTAATTGCAAATGTAAACATCAAAGCGAAATATACAAATTTTTTTTATCATTTATTTATAATTTAATCTTTGCTTTACATTGATTTATTAACTATTATCAAGACTAATGCCAAAGCGAAATAGTTGCACGGGTCAAGAAAAAAAATTCAGTTATTAAATTAAAAATTAAAATACCATCCTCCTGCCATAAATTGCTTTTTTTAAAATAAATGAAATCTTTTCAAATTATTATAAGTGAAGAATTAAAGGTATTTGAGTCCAAATTTTCAAATGCAGTTAAAAGCAATGTTTCAATGCTTGATACTGTAATGAAATACATTATCAAGCGCAAGGGCAAACAACTTCGCCCTATGTTTGTATTTTTAAGTGCAAAACTGCATGGCAACATCAATGAAAGTACTTATCGTGCAGCAGCGCTTGTAGAGATGTTACATACTGCTACTCTTGTACATGATGATGTAGTAGATGAATCTATGGAAAGACGGGGGTTTTTTTCTATAAATGCCATCTGGAAAAATAAAATTGCAGTTTTAG
>JACMQJ010000493.1 GCA_014377055.1 Candidatus Sericytochromatia bacterium | reverse complement strand
TTTTCTTTCTATTCTGGTCTAATTGGTTTTTTTATAATAGCAATGCTAGGTTTTCCAGTGGTTGCCTTACTGAAGAAATTTAATAAATTTAATTGGAAATATATATTAAGTTATAGTTTTTTAATTGGGTTTATTTTAATGAGCTTACTTTTACAGGTTTGGCGATATGGTACTGTTTCCAATATAGACAGTTACAGCTTATTGTATTGTTTTATGGTTGGAATAGCTTTTATGGTAACAGGTGCTATCTTTTATAAAACATTAAAAGTATTGGAAAAATAAAATCTTGCTAACAATATGGTCAATTGTAGATTATTTGAGAAAACCCCCTTAAGGGGCTTTATTATCGTTTTAGTTTTTTAGCAGTGCCAGCCATTTCATCTCTCACATACTGAGCAATCAGGTGAGTGGTTTCGTTGTCATAAGTTTGAGTCAGATGATTAAGGTAATCGTTAATCTGGTCTTTATATTCTTGTGGTAACTCCTTGATTTTAAGATTTTCTTTCTGCTCTAATCTTTTTTTCAAGTCTTTAGCAATATGTATAGAAAAGTCTTCATGCTTGATTTTAAAATCAGGGCTTTCCTTTACAACACTAAACCCTTCATAGGTTAAAGTATCACCAGCTAACTCCAATTCTTTAAAAATCTTCATGAATGCCCGCTCCTTAAGATGGTGGAATTCTTTTTGAAGTGTGTAATTGTCAAGTAATTCTTCAAAAGTCAGTTTAGGCAAAACATTTTTAATTTTACCTTCTTCGTACAATGTTTCTACAATGCAAGAGTGCATCAAATCAAGGTTGGTAAATTCCAAACTGGCTTTGATTAATTTTCCATCTTGGATTTCAGCAATTAAATTACTTGGTTTAATTTTTTTAGCCGACAGTAAGTAACTTTGTTTGTGGTCATAGATAAATTCGTTCATACCGTCATCCATTTCACATGTATTCACTTTAATCATATATATTTTCTGGCTATCAGCTTCATTTTTAACGATATAAAGGCGTGATCCTGAACTGTCATACATATAAAAATCACCATTGCTTATAAATGGGGTGTAATCCAAGTCGTTATAAGCGGGGAAACAAAATCCTTCGCCATATTTTTTATAGAGCTTGTCAACAGCTTCCATTTGTTCGTCTTCAGTCTTCTGTGAGTAGCTGACATAATCAATGTCATATTCAGTGACATCAATATTTTCTTTAACCAAATATTGTGTGAGTTGATTATGTTGCCTGATGAATTTTTCTTCAACGGATGTCACATCGCTACATGTAGTGGCAAACTTGTGATAAGAATTAAGCAAAGCTTGTCCAGAGGTCTGGTCATGCTTATAAAGCTCCTTTAGAAAATTCTCAATAGATGATCCGTGATTGGATGTGATGAATAAACCTGTTTCTGTATCTTTATCATAGCCATATTGTGAACCATTAAAATGCTTTCTTACTTCAAAGTCACTCTCATCCTCTCTAGTTAATGGCTCTGAAATCCTTGCCATTTTAGTGTGTCGTAGTAATGGATATTTCCCATTTTCTGGAACATTAAAATCAATAAGTTCAATCTTTGGATGAACAATCTCCACTTTATGTGGAATTTGCAAAAATAGTTGCTTGGTTTCTTGGGAGAACATTTCATCAGGGTGAAGGCTTTGGGTGTAAGGCTGCATGGTTTCTTTCTGTTTTCAAATGAGTTTAAATCAACTTAGGTTTTGGGAGCTTACCACACAATAAAATCAACATCAGTGAACGATTTATCACCAAGTGGAATTTTACTGTCTTGAAATGGCTCAATAGCCCACTGCTCATAAGTCCATTTTTTATCTTGGTCTGCAAGTGAATTATTCACAACCCAGCCTTGACTGATTAATATATTATATACGGCTTGGCGGTCTTCTTCAAACATGTCAATTCTAGAACGTCCATTCTTGCCAAGCCGAAATAATTCTAATTGTGGAAGTTGTGAGTCACAAGTTCTGCCAGGAGGTGTAGGGTAATATTTTTTTAGTGTTCCAGTAATGAGTTTTTCTTGAGCAGAGCGTGTCTTGTAGTTAGAATCTTTAATAGCGAGTGCTGTAATATAAGTGATTAGCTCCTTAGGTGGTGTCTGTGTCATGATGACATCATGACACAAAAAATTCTCAAGTGGCTTCCACTGATGTTTAACCACAATCATTGCAAACTCAACATTTCAATCCAATTTTTCTACAGCGAGAGGCTCTGCACCTTGACTGCCACCCAGTTTGGCAAGCATACAAGTAGATGCGTCATAATCAAAGCCAGCAGCTTCCAAGGTAGCTACAAACCTATCATAAGGCACATTAGGGATACTGCCGTCTTTGATTAATTTAAGTCGCTCATCATCATAAATGCCTTGAGTTTTTGAACGAAATTATGAACGCATTCCCCAACCTAGCCTAGTGGCAGGTTGCGGGTCAAGCGAACGTATTCATTAGTTAAAAAAATACATATTTTTTATTTTAACCTGACTAAATTTATACAAAATAATTAGAGTTAAGAACTCTTCTAGAGATTGTTTAGCTTCTTTTTGCTTATATCTCTTTAAATCAAGAATTTTTTTAACTTCTAATCTAGAAAATTGACTCAATTAATCGGAAATTTTTACAAGTAAATTAGCTGTCTCTACTGTAAGCTTTTAACTTGTTGTTGTAAAATAATTGTATGAAATAAAAGTAATCTAAAGACTTATTTTAGGTTATTTTTTATTTTATTAGGCGATATTCGCTAAATTTTGTTACATATGTTGTTAAAGACTGATATATTAATCACTTTTTTTAAAAGTAACCATTTTTGGTGCACTCCAAAAACTATTGACATGAAACAAAAATTGTTTATTTTTAAAATAGAAAAAAATTCTTCTTCTACTATCATATAACAATAAAAAAATCTTATGAAAATTTTTTACATAACTTTAAGTGCAACATTAGGAATTCTTGGCTTAGGGATTTCAGGATGGATTTGGGGCAACAATTTTATGTCGGGTGGCTATGACGCCTTTAGCGCGTTCTGGCCATTATGGATCTCAGCTTTACTTTGTTGTGCACTGGTCGTTGAATTCAAAATTTGTCATGGCTTTAAATTTAGGGAAGTGTTTTTAAATATTTTTCTTCCCTATGTTATCGGTGTGGTCTCAGTTTTAGCGATGAATATTTTTTTTATAGCTTTTCCACTATAATCTTTTAGATTGTTACTATAAACAATTGTATGTAATAAAAGTAAAAAACAAGAGCTGTTAACTCAGCTTTTGTTCGTTTAAAGACTTATTTTAGATTGTTTTTCATTTTCTTAGGCGATATTCGCTAATTACTTTTGGTTTAAATTTGATTAGACTTTTTTAAGCTATATAATTAATGAAAGGTAAAAATATGAAATTACAATTTATTGAAAAAAATTCAGATTACGAATCTGAAAGTGATTACGACACAGCTATTGATATGTCTCACTGGACTCGTAATAGTTTTGAATATGTGTTCAAAACTGATAGAAAAGTTCTAATTACATTTTTCGGTAATGAAGAAGCTACTAGCTACAGTTCACATGATGAAAATGATGATGAAGATGGACCAATGTACAAGTCTTCAAGAAGTTCTTCTGGAGAAAATAAAGTTGTTAATGATTATTCTTTATTGATTTTTTTAGAAAATGAAATTAAGGCAACTAGTGCAGAAACATTCAAAGAAAAAATTATTTCTAGAGATGGATTTAATGAATATGAAAATTATATACACAATAAATATTCTGAAATTCATTCTAATTTAGATAATTTTAATATCCCTATGGACGATGAAGAATTAGATATTATTAATAAATATAAAAATGTGCAAAAGTTTAAAAAGCTAGATTTTTATGATTTGCCCTTATCTGAAGAAGCAATTAATGCTATTATTAAATTTGAAGATAAAAATAGTCTTATCGTTGAAAAAAATATCATTACTAAAGCTAGTAATTTTGAAAATATGCAACTAGCTCAAGATATAATTTACATGGATTCTTTAAAAGATAAAACAATTATTAATAAACAATTGTTTAATTTAATAATTGAACAAAATGACAGTCCAGAAATAGCTAAAAAGATTGTTGACCTTATGAAAAAAGGTGCTGATTTCAGTCTTGAAAACGATATAGGAGATAATGCTTTTATGGTAGCATGCAGAAAAAATATGAAAAATATTACTAATTCAATATTTGATGAAACTCTTAAATATAACAAAGATTTTATTGTTAATAATCTTTATTTTGATATCAATAAAGCTAATTTAGAAGGCGATACTGCCTTAATATTCATAGCAAAGAAGGGAAATAAAAATCTATTAGATAGTATCTTAAATGAATATGAAGATATTGATGTTTATCATGTTAATAAGTTTGGTAAAGATGCTATTAAAACATCTATAGAATTTAATAATGCTTTTGTTCTTGAAGCTATTATTAAATATGCTGATAAGTACGAGTTGAAACAAGTTGAGCAAAATAAGATAAGTTATAAAAAAATTTAAAGTATTTATCACAACAAAAAAAAAGTAACCAGAAGATATTTGAATATAGTATGAATTCAACCATTAAATATATCAACCGTCAAGATTTTTTAGAGCAAATAATTGTTATGTGCAAAAATGACAACCTTTCTTTTGATAGTGGTAATATTGTTATATCATGTCCTTATTCTGAAAAAAATAATTATCATTCGTATAGCTACGAAGATATTAAATCCCATGTTAAACCGATATTAAAAAATTTTAGTATTGAAAAAGAGTTCAATTTACAAATTAAATTTTGCATAAAAGAAAATGTTACTTATATTCCTCTAGTGAAAACCCAAGGTATGCCTCGCAAATTTCCTCTAAGTGAGAAAGTAATTTCTCTTAAAGAAAATTATCTTGTGAATGCAAACCATATATATGATGAATTTCTATTAAATGTGGAATCTATTCCTACTACAAAAATATATAGAATTGAAATAATATTAAAAAATCAAGGATTTTATGAAACTGGTGTCTTTAATGGTTATGCTAATGAAAAATTGCATCCATTTCCAAAAAATGAGCCTAAGTTTCATAATATGTTTATAGATGATTGTCCACATCCTGAATATAGTGATAAATGGTTCTTTGGGTTTTCTAGTTTGGATGAAGCTACACAATGGATTAATGGATCTTGACACAAGATAAGCTGGGAGTATTCACTAATTTAAGTTCACAGGCAGTATTAAAAGTGGTCTTAAAACGAATAAAGTTAAGATTTAAATTATCACCATAAAGAGATAATAAAAACTTAGTTAACAAAAAACAACACTTTAAAAAAAGTAATTAAATTAAGAAATAAATTTAAAATTTATCACCAAAAGTTAAAAACAATGTTATACTGATATCCATGGTGAGCAACAAAGCTCAAGATGTTAAACAAGTTTTAAGGTTAAACGAAATGAATAGTTCTAGCGACAGTTTTATCAAAGTACAAAAGAAAAATCGTCAGTTTGATGACGGTATCAACAAACAAAACAACACTAAAAAGTTCAAGTCCAGCAAAAAGCACTTCAAGCAGACTGACCCAACTACAACCTACAAATTTCAGTAACCCATACTCGGCTTATAGTACAACGGATAGTGCAGTCGCCTTCTAAGCGACGAATGTGAGTTCGATTCCTGCTAGGCCGACCAAATTATTTTTAAAACACTCGCCTGAGTGGTGAAATAGGTAGACACAAGAGACTTAAAATCTCTCGCCTTAACAGGCGTGCCGGTTCGATTCCGGCCTCAGGCACCAAAATTACTGCGACATTAGCTCAGTTGGTTAGAGCAAAGAACTCATAATTCTTGGGTCGCTGGTTCAAATCCAGCATGTCGCACCATATAAAAACATATATACTGAGTCTAATTTAAAATCAAAGATAAATTTTATTTAGTATGTTACACCTATGTTCACTAATAGTAGTAAATTATATTGATATAAAAACATGATATAGACCAGTCATACCAATCTTAAGAAGAATTATTAGATGATATATGTTATTTATATACCCAAGCTGAACATACTGAATTAAAATTAATGTAACTTTATTAAAGAATAATTCGGATAAATTAACACCTAAGGTTTTTTTTACATAGATCAGAGAAGCACTAATTTGACTGATTTAAATCACGAAATCTATTACCAAGTATAACAAAATTAATAGTGAATAAAAAAGCAAATTTTCTATTTTAAACCAGCTCGTTTTAGCAAAAAAATAAATTAAACTAGTTTATCGTTTTTTAAAAATTACAGCTTAGCATAATTTTCTAAGTTTAATAGAATATTAAAATGTTCGCTCTTTCGGCTCAAACGTATCTACTGTCAAAGGTTTTGTAATAACAGGCTTATATTCAAGCTTATTGTTTTCAGAAAACCATAATGTATGCTTCATCCAATTGATATCATCGCGCTTTGCATAATCCATGTGTGAATGAGCGCCTCTAGACTCTTTTCTGGCTAAAGCTGATACGATAGTTGCCTTTGCAGTTTCTATAAGATTTCCTAATTCTAATGCTTCAACACGTGCAGTATTGAAAATTTTAGATTTATCAGTAATTGAAATATATTTACATCTTTCACTTAAAGTCATAATTTCTTTATAGCCTTGTGTTAAAAGTGAATCAGTTCTAAATACACCACAATATTTTTGCATAGTATTGCGTATATCGTTAGCG
>JACMQJ010000492.1 GCA_014377055.1 Candidatus Sericytochromatia bacterium | reverse complement strand
TTCTTGAGAGATCATTTCACTATAATGTTTAGAACCAGATTGAATAAGTTTTTCTTTACTTAAAATATCGGTTTCTTGAATATTTATTGGTTTAAGCAAAAAAGTAACATCGTCAGATTTATAACTTCCATGAAACATAAGGTAACCTAAATAAATGCTTCAAAATGAATCTCATCCACTTTGCTAAAATATTCTAAAAGCTTGTTTTTTAGTTCATGATTATTTATTTTAGAAATGGTTTCATAGCAAATAAATATTTGATCATAGGTTTTATCAATTACATTATAGAGAAAATTATCAATATTCTCACCATAATTATCTTTGAATGATATTTTTGAATGAATATCAAATTCAACATTTACAGGCGATCTTGTTGTTGATTGTAAATAAGTTTCTATACCCTGACTTTCTAAATGTTTAGCAAAAAGAAAAGGTTGATAAATAAATTCTCCTGTACCAATCACCAAAATTTTTTTACCTTGTAATTTTGAAAGATCCATAAACTCTGAATAATCAATAGCTGAATTTCTGATACCAAACCTACCAAAATTATTTGGCATAAAACTGTTAAGATAATCATTATTTTCGGTAATAGATTTAGAGGTTTCTGTTATTTCAAAATCTTTATCTTCAAAAGTAAATGTATCTTTGTATAAACTGATAAATTCTACATTGTCAGGGGTTTCTTTCATCCAATTTAAAATAGAAACGCAATAATAATTTTTGACCAAAGGAAAAGATATTTTTAGTTGCTCAATGATGTTAGAAATTGTTTTACCTGTACTAATTTCATCATCTATTAAAACAATATTTTTTACATGAATTAATATATCTTCAATAGCAGGGTTTTTGATATGATAAAGAATGTGAGAAGGGGCATGTGAATGATCCTCTTCAAACTCAATTAATCTTGGGTAAGAAAGATTGTATCTAGTTGTATGTATATAAAATGATTTGTTATTTTTTGCATATTCATAAACTCCATTGCCAAGTCCTGTAGCTGTTTCAGCAAATCCAATATAAATCGTATAATCATCATTTAACTTAGTATTTAATTCATTGGCTAACTTTTGATGAATTATATCCATTTCACTAGGCTTTGAAGGTATATGTTTGCCTAAAACTTTGCTTACAAAGAGATAGCCTCTTTTTTTATTTTCTCTTGATCCAAAACCTGTTAAATTATTTAGTTCTTCGGTTTCATTGACCGACAATGTACCTGTTTTTAATTCTATTTTCATTGACAACTTTATTTTATTTATAATCTTTTAATTCGAGAGTATATGTACCACTTGCCGTAATAACAACTGACTTGGCAAGTCCAATATCTTTGGCATACCAATTGTTAATATTACCTGAATCTGAAACAACTTTAATTGCGTCTAATTCTTTATATGGAACTTTTATTTTTTCAGGCGTTTCATTAATTTGCACTTGTTTAACATCAGTTAATTTTTCACCAGAAACAGAGATAGGAGGAATGATAGGAGGACTAAAATCATTATTAAGTGTAACTGGTACATCTGTCGCTCTCAATTTATTATCTCCAGATCCTGTAAAACTTTGTCTTAAGGTGTAATTTTTATCCTGAACAGCTGTAATTTCCCATGTAGTTTCGGTCGAGATATTTGTATCTCCTTCTTTGATAGAGTAGTTATAGATATATTTTTTACCTTTTATAACGGGGTTATATAATTTCCAATCAATATTACTTTTTGCTACCTCTGTATCAGTGGTGACAGTATCTTTGTCACTAGGCTCACCTGGCATACTTGATGGAAGATTTGCATCGTTTGGGTTTGGACTTTGATCAACAACTGGTTTTGAGCTAGAGCTGGTTACTATTGAATTAGGAGTTACTATAGGTGATTTAACAGTTAATGGATTTGCTGAACTATTGGTATTATTTGAAGAAGATGAGCTAGGATTTTCAGCAATATCAATAGCGGATGACTGACAACCAGAAAGAGCCAAAATCATTAATAAAACAACAGACTTATTTAACTTCATGGATAAAATTATTTCCTAAAAAACGTAATTATATTTATATATTTTACCTCAAACAAACTTTTTATTATAGAAAATAATCTTTTACAAACATTATTTTCGTAATTACTCGACTATATTGCAACAGTATTTTTTTTGTTGTGTGAGAAAATATCCTTCCCCTTTTGACTTCTAAAACCATTAGTAACTTTTCTGAATATAACATTTGGTCTTAGTGCTTGTTCAGATTGGTTACTTGTTGGTGGTACATCGTCATAAGCTATACGCATTTTTTCATAACTCATATCAACATCAAACTTGTGAATAAATAGATTTAACATTCTCATGTTTGAAGAAACCACTTTGTAATTTAACATAGAAAAAGATAGCTGATTGTCTTCACCTTTTAAAATCCTGTCCTCAATCTTAGCCAAATTCAAAGCAAATAAAGACATATTAAAATATAATGGGACATGAGAGAAAAGTATTTGGTCATGAATTGTATTTTTTAAATCATAATTATAAAAGTGAAGGAGTTAAACCAGAAATAAGAGATTGGTTAACTTTAATCTATTAAAGTATTAATAATCCAGAGGATGCTCATGTAAATACAAATAATGAAGGAATTAAAAAGCTACTGAGCTTATAGATGATGATAATCTAACTAATGAAGAACGTAACATGATGAAAAATGATGAGGGTAGAAAAATAGTTTTAAAAATACAAGAAGATATTGGTATAGAAAAAGGTCGAATTGAAGGTAAATAAATTGGGCTTGAAAAAGGTAAGCTTGAAAATTCAAAAGAAACTCTAAAAAAATTATTGATAAAAAGATTTAAAGAAAGAACAAAACATTTAGAAGATAAGATATCTGAATGTAATGATATTTCAATACTTGATAATATAACAGAATCTATTTTTGATCTTGAATCTTTAGAACAGGTTTTAAACTTTTTTAAATAAAAAAATATTTTGAAAGTATTTAAGCAATAACTTCATCTTTTATATTGTTAACCAAAATATGCAAAAACTTTTCTAATACATTGAGATCTGCCTCTGGTGAAGTACCTGATTTCGTTGATATTTCGGTCAAACTCCATTTCCACCTGATCAGATCTGTATTTTTATTAACAATAGTTCGCCATTCTTTTTCTGGTAACTGGAACTTTATTTTTAACGTTTTTTGAGCTGATTTTATAGAAGTGATGCCTAGTTTAGATGCTAGTAATCTTATTTTTACTACTTTTAATAAGTTTTCTGTAACTACAGGCATATTTTTATAATTTGTGTTTAATTCTTTTCTTAACTCGTCAAATAAATCTAAGTCTTGCATAATAGCTAATCTTCTATATAATTGCATTTTATACTTATAATCATCAATCCATGAATCAGGTATATAACATGGTACATTAATATCTATGATAATTGTCGGAACGTAATTTGAGGTTCTTTCATCTTCTGGTTTCATCTCATTAATGGTTTCTTCAAGTATTTGACAATAAGTATCATAACCAACAGATAAAACACTTCCATGCTGTTCTGCTCCAAGCAAATCTCCAACTCCCCTTATCTCCATATCTCTCAGGGCGACTTGATAACCTGATCCAAGTTCTGACATTTCTTGAATAACTTGTAATCTTTGTCTTGCTTCATCAGTTAATTTTAATGTTTCTGGATATAAAAAATAAGCATAAGCTTGTATATCAGAGCGTCCGACTCTTCCTCTAAGTTGATATAATTGAGCTAGACCTAATAAATGAACCAAATCTATAATAATAGTATTAGCAGAAGGTATATCAAGCCCTGACTCAATAATAGTTGTACATAATAAAACATCGTATTCTTTATTATTAAAACCTAGCATAACATCTTCTAACTCATGAGATTCTAGCTTACCGTGTCCTATACCAATTCTTAAATCTGGTAGCATTTCTTGTAGTTCTCTGTGTAATTTGCCTAATGATTCTATTCTATTATGAACAAAATATACTTGTCCACCTCTTTCTAATTCATGAAGAACGGCATTTCTAACTACATCTTTTGCATAGGGTAAAAGTTTTGTTTCAATAGGTAATCTATTTCTTGGAGCTGTTTCTATTAAGCTCATATCTCTTGCTCCACTTAATGCCATATAAAGTGTTCGTGGTATAGGTGTTGCACTCATAGTCATAACATCAACATTAGTTTTAAATTGCTTAAGTTTTTCTTTGTGAGCTACACCAAATTTATGCTCTTCATCAATAATCACCAAACCTAGATCAAAAAATTCTGGTGTTTTAATAATAATTCGATGGGTCGAAACAATAATATCAAGATTACCTTTTTTTATATCTTCATAAATTTGTTTTGAATCTTTGGCAGAACGAAAACGATTTAAAATAGCTATTTTGACAGGATATGGTGCAAAACGCTGATGTAATACATCATATAATTGTTGTGATAAAACTGTTGTAGGTGCAAGAATAGCGACTTGCTTTCCTGACATAACAGCTTTAAAGGCAATACGAATTGCTACCTCTGTTTTTCCAAAGCCAACATCACCACAAACGAGCCTATCCATTGGCTTTGCTCTTTCCATATCTGCTTTGGCATCCATAATTGCTTGTAGCTGATCAGGAGTTTCGTCATAAGGAAAAGCATCTTCCATCTGACCCTGCCATTCTGTATCTGGAGGAAAACTATAGCCCCTGCTCTGATTTCTAGCAGCATACAAATTAATTAAATCGCCTGCTATTTCTTTAACTCCATCTCTAACTTTTGATTTTAAATTCTCCCATTCAGCTCCACCCATTTTACTAAGTTTCGGTGGTGCGTCATTAGAGCCACGATAGAGCGACAATAAATTTATTTGTTCAATAGGTACTAACAACTTATCATTTTTTGTATAAATTATTTCAAAATACTCTCTTTTTTTCCCTTCTAAATCAACAACTCTTAAGCCTTTATATTGACCTATACCATGCAACTCGTGTACAACATAATCATCTGTCTTAATATCTTGGATTTTGGTTATTCTGATACCATTATCTTTTTTATCTGTACTTTTTTTCTTGTGGACAGGTCTTTGTGTCCAACCGAAAAACTCAGAATCAGTCAATACAACTAAGTTTAAATCTGGAAGAGCAAAACCTTTTGTTAATTCACCACGTAAAACCCAAATATTACCACTAGGATAGTTTATAAAATCAGGTATTTCACCATAAACAGCGTTACAATCTCGTTCTCTTAATATTGTTAATGATCTCTGTGGTTGTGCTGATACAACTAAAATATGTTTTTTTTCAAATACCCATCTTTTGATATGAGTTACCAAATCATCAAATTTACTTGCTGTATTAAATGCTGGTAATAGTGTTCCAGCAAATTGTAAATTAACATTAGGCATATCATTTAGAGAAGAAAATCTTATTTGAATATAATTTCTTGCTTTTTTTAAAAGTTCATTTGCTGATATATATAAGTCACCTTTTGTTTCAAGTAAAAGTCCTTTTTCATACTTATCTTTTAGTGTTAAAAGTCCATCTTCAAATTTTTTAAAAACAGAGTTTTGACTTGTAAACTCTGTCCAAATAATATTTGTATTCGCTGGGAGATAGTCAAGTATTGAAGCTGAGTCATTATATAGATAATTA
>JACMQJ010000491.1 GCA_014377055.1 Candidatus Sericytochromatia bacterium | reverse complement strand
GGTGATAATCCTAATCCACCTGCAAGAGTTATTAACAATGTTACAGGTTTAGTTGAGAATCAAACAAGTGGTGGCTTTGCTCTATCCTCTGATCATCTTGATCAACTGTATCAGGTAGATTCTAATAATAATGCTTCAAGTTTTTATATGGATGATGCTGGTGCTATAAACACAGGTAAACTTACCAAAGTTGCAACAGCAAATCAGATTAGTTTAAATAAAACAGGTTGGGTCAATGCTAGCTCTCCTCATGTTGCTGATGGTGGTGTATGGCTTCCATACACACCTGGTACTACATATGATGAAGGTAATGGAACCTATAAAAGTATGAGCATCTGGGGTAAGAGGACATTCTTGAGTCCTGCTGTAACTGGCTCAGAGTCTCTTTCTATCTCATCCAATGACGATGCTTATCTATATGTTAATGGATTTAACGTCAAGAGTACTGCTTATGCACGAACAGGTCTAGGTGGAGGACCTATTAGTATGATTGATAATTCCAGTTATTCTGTAGGTGACTTTGTTGTAATTAATGGGCAAACCGGACGCATAGTATCAAAACCTGGTGGTCCTGGATCAAATAAGATACAGGTACCAGGAATAAGCTTACCAGATATTGGCGACTTCGGTTCACCTGGTCTTACTCCGTATACTGTTTATCATGCTGATGCTGCACTGGATTCATCATTAAATCCTATAACATTAACATCTACAGCAACTAACACAAATACAATAAGTGTTGCAAGTACAAATAATTTATATTCAGGTGAAACTATATATATTGGAACTCAACAGTTAATAATTACTAGCTTTATTCCTGGAACAAGTGTTACATTTAATGCTCCTGTTAATGCTCCTAGTGGAACAGTTCTTATAACAGCTATTAGAGATGGTGATCCAGCATCAAATACAAATGCACCAGTATCACCTGCAGTTAACACCGGGGTTTTGTCAGCTGTAAGTAACTTTGATGTATCTCATTTATTAAGAAATCCTGGTGGATTTAATACAATAGGGTTCAAAGCAACTGAAGACAAAGGTATTAACGAAGGTATAAAGATAAATGCAACTGGAATAACTGCTATTGGAGATACAAAGAGTCCTACAGGTGGAGTAACAGGTATTGATACTGACAATAGATGGGCTGTTCAGCTTGCTCCTGATGGCTATGATGGAAGTATTTCATACAATAATGTTAATGATCCTGCTAATCCTCTTTCTCAGGCTCAGATTGTTGATTTGTTTGACACAGATAAGACACCTAAAAAACAAATTGCTGTTAATTTTATCAATCAGGATCAAAATGGAAATGGTATTTTATCAAAAATAGCGACTATTGATGTTTCTGTTACTGGCGAACCACTTATTAGAACATATAAGACGACTAATTATAGCACTGAGTCATTACTTGATGGTTTAGTAACAACACAACTTTCAAACGGATATGTAGATGGTAAAAAACAAGACGGAGCAGGAGCAGGATTAACATTTAGTCCTACAGGTCTTGTTAGTATTCCTGCTAATAAGGCAGGTCTTAATTATACGACAGGTCTTGACGGTAAAGCTATAGTTAATGTTTTTATTAATGGTGATGATAATATAGTTAATGATGCAAGTGTGAGAGTAAAAGTTGGATATTATGAAGATACAGATCAAAATGGTATTATAGATACAACTGAATCTTCTTTTGCAAGCATTAAATATAGATATATTGGTCTTCAAGATTTAAGAAATGATACAGGTGTTAATCCACTAAGTACTGTTGCCAATGCTGCAGATGTTACAGGACCATTAGCAGTTAATAAAGTAGCTGACCGATTTACAACGGCAACAGCACTTGGTGGTACCAGTACTGTTAACTCAGTAACTGGACTATCGAATACTACAGGTTTTAGGGTAGGAGATTATGTTTCTGTTAGTGCTGGTACAAATAAGCAATCTATGCAGATAGCATCAATAGTTCCAGGAACTTCAGTAACATTTACTCAATCTCTTCACACAACAATGCAATCTCTTGGGAGTGTCGTAGTTAGCACAGATAATCTATTATCAAATGTTACTTATGCCGCTGCTGATACAGTATATAATAATTATTTGGTAGCTGGTAAAGGTCGTAGTGGTGGTTCTGACGTTAATGGTAATACAAACCCAGTTACAACTAAGTTAAAAGCGTTACTTGATAGTGATGATTTCCAAGAATTGTTGAGATACAATCTTCTTGACAATATCTATCTAGCTGCGACTGCCAATGATAGCCGTGGGGATCAAATAGTTGGTAAGTTGGTACTTGATTGGGATTGGAGAAGAAGAAGAGTAGCTGTAAAGCAAGGTTCATTCTCTGCAATTTACAAATCATAGTTTAGTTTTATAGAAAAAGAAGGTCAGTTGACCTTCTTTTTTTGTTATGTTTTAATTTTATAAGTTAATTTACTATGAAAAAGAGTCACCGTAAACCCATGCAATTAGAGTTTTTCTTGTGCCAATTTTTATATTTGAAACTTTATGGATTTGGAATGATGGGAACATAATCATCGAACCTTGCTCCATGTCAATTTCTGGAGTTTCAGTTTCGTCATTTACATTAAATAGTAAATTTCCACCTTCATAATCATTATTATCGGATAAAAAAATAACAATACTTATTTTTCTTAAAGCAAAAAGCTCTCTAACATTTATATCTGTATGCCATTTAAAAAAGTCATCTTTTTTATATTCTTTCACATTAAGATTATCTATGTATAAAATCTTAAATTTATAAAAATCAGAGTTTGCTAATTTAACAAAATTTTGCATCCTTTGCCAAATCCATTCATTTTCATTATCATAAATGAAATCTTTTGCTTGTGGTATATCAATTATTTTTTGACATTCGTCAACAGTAAAAGCTTTTTTATAACAAAAAATGTTTGCAATGTCTTTGTTAAATGACAAATTTCCTTTTTGGAGTATTTATTATCATATATTTTCAATAATCATTTTCTTAAAATTCTATAAAGTCATTATACTATTAGTCTTACCCTTGATTTGAGCTAACAAAAACATTCTATGTAGTGTATCTTCTAAGCTAACATTATTTATTTTAAATGTATAAAGTGTTTTTTCAAAGACATTTTTTAATTCTAATGGAAAAAATTCTTCCGAAAATTCACTTATCCACGACTCAGCTTCTAAGCCAAATTTTTTATAAGAATTATAGACATTTGAAAAAGGTCTCATTTGAAAATTACGAGTCGTTAGTCTAAAAAATTGTAACTTATTATTTTTTTTAAATTCATTATATAACTCATTTGATACTTCAAGAGTTGTCATAAAATCTTCTTCTTTTTCACCAGGATAACCAACAAAAAGATTGACAAATATTTTTACATCATTATAAACAAGGAAACGAATTGTATCTATTGTTTCTTGTCTTACTTTCTTTTTATTCATTTTGTTTAATGTATCTTGAGAAAAAGACTCAACTCCTAAGGTTGCACTCGCTAAACCAACACTTTTCATTCTAACTACTAAGTCTTCTTCTATTTCAGCTCTAAAAAAACCTTCCCAAAGATATTTATTTTTATTTTTTGATAAAAGAGTTACAAATTCTTCAAGCCATTCATTTGAAGAATTTAATAAACTGTCAGCAAAATGAAATCTATAGACATTATGTTTATTACTTAGATATTCCATATCTTGTATTACTTTTTCAGCAGATCTCCTTTTAAATTTTTTACCAAATAAGCTATGTTCTGAACAAAAATGACATCTAAAAGGACATCCACGATTTGAGTAAATAGAAATAATCTCTGGTTTATAAACCTTAAAACTAACATCGTCATAATTAGGTATTGGTAGTTCTTCAAGATTTGATTCTTGATAAAAAGTATCTAAATTATCAAAATTAGATTTATTCTTTAAACCAATTATTTTATCAGTTGATTCTCCTGACTCAATACAATTAAGTAGTTCAAGTAATGGTTGTTCGCCTTCACCAAGTATCAAATAATCAGCAACATTACCTTTAATTAATAATTCTCTAGTTGTTTCACCTTGGGTAACCTGAGGACCACCAAAAAATATTTTTGTGTTTGGATAAGTTAATTTAATTAGTAATGCCATTAGGATAGAAAAATAAAGGTTGGATGTGTATAAACTAAAACCTATAACATCATAACCACCAAATTTGGTTAAATTTTTTAATGCAAAAGCATGAGTTTTATCTAGTATCTCAAAAATAGATTCATAGAAAATTGATCTTTCAAGTGACCATCTTAAAACAACTGATCTTTCTGGCTTCATTAAGCTATCTAATGTACCAAATTTTTTAAAATTATTAATTAGTGAAGCTATTATTGGTAACTCATATATATCACTAACAAATATTTTTTTAAAAGTTATTTGAGGGAATTCATCTGGTCCCCATATATCATCAACACCAGAAAAAGTTCTCAAATCCAGTGTATTAACTACTACTTCAGGCTTATGCTCTTTAAGATAGCCTTTTAGGCAAGCAATACCCAAATGTGGTATAAGAAAACTACGTGATTGAAAAGCAGGTAAAACCGATAGTAAAACTTTCATTATTTTTGTTCCCAATATTATATATTTTAATTATAATGTTTATATTCAATTTCATATAATAAAAAGGCATAAAATTAAAAAATATTCTATTCGTTTAGGTATTTTATATATTAAGATAGCTTGGTCTTTTTTAGATTAAGTAAATTTAACCTAAATTAATCTATGCAATTATATCAAAATATGAGTAAATATTAACTGATCACAAATATAAATTTTTACAAAAGGGTGAAAAAAATGGCTTCAATTACATTAGGAGGAAATAAAATTCATACTAACGGACAATTACCAGCAGTAGGAACTCAAGCTCCAGATTTTAATTTTACAAAAATAGATCTTT
>JACMQJ010000490.1 GCA_014377055.1 Candidatus Sericytochromatia bacterium | reverse complement strand
TATACAGATCTTGATAAATATAATTTTCAATTTTATAACTTTATTATTGGTTACCTATTACCACAGAGATCTTTTCTTTTTGGTTTTCCTATAGCTTTGATAGTTTTAACATTAGTTTGGTTAGGAATTAAAAGAAAGAAAAAAGAAGAGTTTTTATTGGCTGGTTTTACTGCTGGTATATTTCCTCTTTTTCATTTTCATAGTTTTATGTCAGTTATTATCATTATTTGCTTTTTATTTTTCTTATACTTTGAAAAATCAATCAATTACATAAAGAATTGGTTGTATTTTTTTATACCTATGACAATAATTGCCTTACCTCAATTATTATTTGTTTTGGTAAGAGTAACAAATAATGATACTGAGTTGTTTAGAGTTCATTTAGGCTGGATGGCTACTGATAATAACTATCTATGGTTTTGGATCAAAAATACAGGCTTTTTAATATTTTTAGTCTTGGATACATTATTATCAAAAGAAACATCTAAAGATCTTAAAAAACTATATATACCATTTGTTTTTTTGTTTTTTTTAGCAAATATAATTTCTCTTTCACCTTGTTGGATTGGTGACAATGCCAAAGTAATATTCTTTTGGTTTATAGGCTCTATTCCACTAATGGCATTAAGCATAGTTAGATTATCAAAAAATAGTAAAATTTTAACCTCAATTATAGTTTTAACATTATTTTTATCAGGTGGTATAGATCTAACAAGATTTATGTTTACATCTGTAAGAAGCTTTAGATTATGGTCAACGGATGCTATTAATGTAGCCAAAGAAATAAGATTAAAAACTCCTACTCACTCAATTTTTTTAACTGCTCCAATACATTATTCACCAATATATTTGACAGGTAGAGCAACACTTATGGGCGATCATGTTCATGTATGTACGCAAGGAATAGATTCATTTTTTAGAGAACAAAAGATAAAATCCATTTTTGCTAATAAACCAAGAGCATTAAAAATTAAGTTTATCAAAGAGCTTAATGCTGATTATGCCTTGATTGGACCTCCAGAAAAAAGCATGTTAAAAGATAAACTTTTTTTTGATAACAACTTTAAAAAAATAATTCAAGTAGGAGAAGAATCTGTCTATAAGCTCAAATAAATAGAATATAATAATCAATATATCCTAATAGTATTGAGACATAGCTCAACTCGAACAAAGGATTGAAACAAGTATATTAATTTTTAAAAGATTAAGGAAATAGAATAGATGCAAGGCTTAATGATGGATTATCCTCTTATTATTAATAATATTCTTGAGTATGGGAATCTTTTATACCCTGACAAAAAAATAATAACTAAACTTCCTAATGGCTTAATTCATGAGTATCAATACAGAGATTTTTATAAAAGAGTAAAGAAATTAGCAAATGTGCTAAAAAATTTAGGTATTGAAAGTGGTGATAGGGTTGGAACACTTTCATGGAATAACTATCAACATCTTGAATGTTATTATGCTATTCCTTGTATGGGTGCAGTGATTCATACAATTAATATCAGACTTTCAGTAGAGCAATTAACATATATTATTAATCATGCCGAAGATAAAATTATTATTGTAGATGCAACATTAATACCACTATTAGAAAAAATCTATGATCAAATTAAAACTGTAAAACATTTTATTGTTTTTAATACCGATAAAATAGAAACAAAAATACCAAATATACTTTATTACGAGGATTTATTGTCAAAAGAAGTTGATGATTATACTTGGGATCTACAAGACGAAAAGCAAGCAATGGGGCTATGTTATACCAGTGGCACTACAGGAGAACCAAAAGGAGTACTTTATAGTCATCGATCTATGTATTTACACACAGTTGCTCAAAGCCAAACCAATTCACTTGGTCTTAATACTAGAGATATTGTTATGCCTGTTGTTCCTATGTTTCATGCTATGTGTTGGGGTTTACCATACTCATGTATTATGTCAGGTACAAATATAGTTATGCCAGGCCCTCATCTAAAACCTGAGTCATTAGCTCAATTAATAGAAGAACAAAAAATAACTATTTCGGCTGGTGTACCTACAATTTGGCATGGTTTGTATCATGAATTAAAAAATAACCCTCGTGACACAAGCTCTATGAGATATAGCTTGGTTGGTGGTTCAGCAATGCCAAGAGGACTAATTGAATCTTATGAAAATGATCTAAAAATAAAAGTTTTACATGCTTGGGGAATGACCGAAACCTCACCTCTTGGGACTGTTTCTATACTAAATGAAAATCATGAAGATATGAGCCAAGAAGAACAATTTAATTATAAGTCAAAACAAGGTTATCCAATATGTGGTATCGAAATTAGAATTGTTGATGATCACGGCAAAAAACTTGTTTGGGATGGTGAAACGATGGGAGAGCTACAGGTAAGAGGATCATGGGTTGCCAAAAGCTATTATAAAGTTAGTCCTAACTCTGAAAGTTTTACCGATGATGGTTGGTTTAGAACAGGAGATGTAGCAACTATTACAAGCGATGGATATATGAATATTACAGATAGAACCAAAGATTTGATTAAAAGTGGTGGTGAGTGGATTTCTAGCGTTGCTCTTGAAAATGAACTTATGTCTTATTCTGGTGTTTTAGAGGCAGCTGTTATAGCAATTCCTGACAGTGAATGGTTTGAAAGACCTCTTGCTTTGGTTGTGGCTAAAGAAGATCATAATTTAACTGAGGAACAATTAAAAGCTCATCTAGCTAAATCTTTTATAAAATTTTGGTTACCAGATAAAATTATTTTTACTACAGAAATACCAAAAACTACAGTTGGAAAGTTTGATAAAAAAGAAATACGCAAAAAATATTGGTTAAAAGAATAAAGAAAGAGGACGTTTAGTTAGACGTCCCTACTGAATCTGAAGGTTATCTTTTTATTGCTTTTTGAGCATTATTAATAAATCTATTTATTGAAACAGGATTTACTTTTGAATTAAAACTGTTTTTGTAAGGATCAACTGAAGCCATAAGAATATATTTCATTTCTACACTTAAATATTCTTCAAAAGTAAGTTTATTGTCTTTATTTAAATCAGCTGCGATATATTCTTTTTTTATTTCTTCAGTAGTTATTTTTTGACCTGCATCTGCTGCGCCTGTTTGATCCATATAAATACCAGTATCTAACTCTTCGCCTTGATCAATAAAACCATTCTTATTGTTATCCATCATACTAAATATTTGCTTAATAGAGCTTTTTATTCCAGGTAACTCAGCTTTTACAAATTCATCATAAGTGATTATCCCATCTTTGTTTGTATCTTCTAGGTCAAATGACTTTTTTCTGATGTCATCATGTTCTGATTCTAAACCCTTAAATTCGTTAAAAACTAGTTTTTTGTCTTTATTTTTGTCAGCAAAAGTAAATCTTTTATCAACCATTTGTTTAATTAAAATATCTGATTTATTACCAGCACTAACGGTTGATAATGTTTGTACATTATTATCGTCTGGTTGAACAATACTTGCTACATCATTACTACATGCAGTTAGAGAACCTAAAATAAGATAAAATGAGATTAAAAAAGTTATTTTTTTCATTTTTTAGCCATTAGTTAAAAATATTTAGCTTATAAATTATATCATAAAAGTATTTGTTGTTGTAAAAAATTTATTTAAAAGGGAAGGGTAAAATAAAAAGTAGATCCTTGTTCATACTTTGATTCTACCCAAATATTGCCCCCATATACTTCTACTATTTTTTTACAATTTGCAAGCCCTATTCCTGTTCCTTCATATTCACTCTTACTTTGCAAACGTTGAAATAAGACAAATAACTTATCAATTTCATCATTATTAATACCTATACCATTATCAGTTACAGAAAAAAGCCAATGACTTTTTTGTTTTTGTACTTTAATATCAACAACAGGACAATTATCTTTTTTGCAATATTTTATAGCATTTGAAATTAAATTTTGAAATAGTTGAACCATATAAATAGGTTGAGCATTAATTGTAGGAAACGATTCATAAGTAATTTTTGCATTATTATTTTTAATAGAAAAATCAAGGTTAGCCAATACAGTTTTTATAATCTCATTTAAGTCGATTGATTGAATATTTTGCTGATCTTTTTGGATTTTGGAATAATTAAGTATTCCTTCAATTAAGTCCTTCATCCTCTTTGTACCATCTGTTATGTATTGAATAAATTCACCACCATCTTTATCCAACTTATCTTTATATTTCCTAGCTAAGAGATTTGTATAACTAGAAATTACTCTTAATGGTTCTTGTAAGTCATGACTGGCGATATTAGCAAAAGAATTAAGATCCTGATTTGAGCGTTCTAACTCTTTATTTGATTTAGCTAATTCTTCTGTTCTCTGTTGTATTTGGATCTCCAATGATTCGGATAATGATTTATATTTAGCTTTTGATTTTTTTAAATTTTTATTTAACTCTTCTACCTGTTTGCGAGCTACAACCTGATCTGTGGTCTGTATAACAAAAGTACTAATACCTTGTACTTGATTATTGAAATCAAAAATTGGCTCATAAATTATACTGTAGTAATTTTCTTCCAGTTTACCAGTGTTTGTTTTATCCAAAGATATTTTAATCTCAGTATTAATATACGGTTTACCGCTTAAATATACTTGATCATGTAGCTCATGTATACCCTGACCATTAAGCTCTGGAAGTGCTTCTTTGATTGGCTTACCTATTAACTCTCTATTACCAAAAGATTTTTGATAACGAGGATTAACAAAATCATAAATGTGATCTTTACCTTTAAGATAATTGATACCTATAGGAGCATTCATAAATAAGTTATAAAATTTATCCTGTTCAGCTTTTAGTTTTAGCTCTGTTATCTCTATTTTTAATTCTAGTATTTCTTTGTTTTCATTTATTTTTTGTTCTTTTATTTTTCTTTGATTGATATTAACTATAGTACCTGAATAACCCAAAAAATTATTATTCTGATCAAATCTTGGTATTCCAGAGCTGACAACCCAAGTATATGTACCATCATGTTTTCTCAAGCAATAATCAACTTCAAAATTAGTATTATTTTTACTAGCCAAAGAAAAAGCTTCTTTCATAGTATATAGATCGTCTGGACGAACGCACTTTAGCCAACCTTTGCCAAGATTTTCTTCAAATGTTGTACCTGTATAGTCACACCAATATTTGTTAATGAATGTGCATTGACCTTTTGAGTCTGTTATCCAAATCATTGCAGGTATATTGTCAATTATATCTCTATAGTAGTCTTCTCTTTGTGTGATAACTTTTTCCATTACTATTTATAATCAAATTTTACTTTAAGCATTCTAACAACAATATCGAAATTTTTAAATAATATATCTATCAAACTTTACTAAGTTTTATAATTTTAGCCAAAAATTTATCATTAGGCATGACCTATATTATAATTTAGTGAATGTATAAGATTTTATTATAATTTATG
>JACMQJ010000080.1 GCA_014377055.1 Candidatus Sericytochromatia bacterium | reverse complement strand
ACACAACAACCTTTAAATAACGACGTTCAACAACAGACTAATACTCCTTCACAACAGTCATTATCAGCTTCAGCTTACTTAAAAAAGCTAACTGGTAGTAAATTAACTGGTAATCAACCACCTCAGAAAGCAATAAATGCAGTATTCCAAGGCGTAGTTACCCAAAAATTTCCTGATGATAATGATGGTTTAAAACATGAATTATTTTCTTTTAAACTTACAGATGGTTTAGCTGGTAAATATAATGGACAAGTTGTTAAAGTTGCTCATGATATAAGCTATGCACCTTATGTGCCAATAGAAATAGGAACAAAATTAGAAATAAAAGGCGACTTTTTACCTGATGCAACTCCTACAAAAGTTCTTCATTGGTCACACAAGTCAGATAATCCTAATCATCCAAGTGGATACATCAAAGACCTTACAACTGGTAAAGTTTACGAATAAGATTAGATAACTAATTTTTAAAAGAGCTGAGAATATTTATTCTCAGCTCTTTTTATTTCGTTTTTAAAAATATGTGTAACCTTTTTATTTTCTTTACGTTCAAATAAATATATAGATAAAATTGTTTAATTTATTATTATAAGAAGGAACAGTAATTGGAGAGTATTTTTTTTAAGCCTAAATAAAAGACTTTTAAATTTTATACTTTTGTCAATTTATATTGACAAAGATTTGTAAACTGTTCTAATATAGTTTACATAATATTCAAAAATATTCGGTATTTTAAATTGGCTTATTTTTCTAATTTAATTTAGGCTCTTATATTTTAGTAATATATTTTATCTAAAAAAACAGTATTATATTTTAATTCAAGTGGTGTAAAACTAATGTCAATTATTATAGGTATAATCGGTGGATTTTTATCTTTAGTCGGTGGAATTTACATTACGGAAGGTTCTCATTTTAATATCTTTGCATATTGGGATCTTTCGGCATTTGTAATTGTTGTTGTTGGTACATTATTTGCCTCTATGGCAATGTATTCAATGATAGACATTATTATGATTCCTATTTTCTTTCTACAATGTATCTTACCTCTTCCTTACAAAGAAGGTGATATTGTTGACTCATTCCAAAGAATGGCTGACAAAGTCAAGGGTTCAGGAATTCCTTCTCTTACCTCAGAAATACCATCAGCTTTTGATGATTATATGAGAAGAGGAGTAAAATTAGTTATTTCTGGTACAGATTCACATGCAATCAAAGAAATTATGCATGATGAAATTGAAAAAATGAATAAAAGACATAAGCAAAAACTTGGCATCTTTAATGAGATGGCAGGTGTATCTCCTACAATGGGTATGATTGGTACAATTCTTGCTTTGGTTTTGGTTCTTGGTAATCTTGAAGATACATCCAAACTTGGTTCTTCAATAGCAGTTGCTTTAATTGCTACCCTTTATGGTGTAGCTGTTGCTAATCTTTTCTTTGTTCCTGTTGCAAAAAAGCTGGATGTTAAGAATGAAAGAGAAATCTTAATGAAGCAGATGATTTTGGAAGGTTTATTAGCTGTTCAAGCTGGAGAAAGCTCATTTTTGGTTGGTCAAAGGCTCAAGGCTTGTGTTAGTGAAGGTCTTAGATCAAGAATCGAAGGTGGTAAAGGTTCAAGTAAGAAGAAGAACGATAAACATATCGAGATTGCAACTTATATGAATGCTATAGATCAAGAAAAAGCAATGGCTTTTCTTGCAGAAGTTAAAAAGAGTTTGGAAACTAGAGATCTTGGTCAAGATGATGCCAAAAATATGCTTGGTGAATTAATCAATGAAGCAGAAGACAAAGTAATTATGAAAGACTTTGCTAACGAATTTATGAAAAGTAAAGCTTCTAAGAAACTTCCTAAAGGACTTAAAAGAAAATCAGCTAAAAAATCTAAAAAATCAAAGAGAAAAGCAGCAGTTGCTGATGATGATGAATAAATAGTTTAGTTTGTACAGCTTATTGTTAATTTAGTATTTTAAATTATAAAAAGAGGATAATATATGTCTGGAGGCGGCGGTGGTGGTGATGGAGGTCCTAATCCTCTACGTTGGCTAATTAGTTATGCTGACATGATCACTAACTTAATGATCTTTTTCTTGGTATTGTATGCCATGTCAAATGTTGAGATGGACAAGCTTTTGACTTTGTCTGATTCCCTAAAAAAAGCTTTTCATAAAACAGCTGTGGAAAATAATCAAGTTGGAGCAGCTTTATTATCAGATCCTAGGAGATCAACAAAAACAACAGCAGTATCAGAGGCTATCGAAGAAGCTATCAGGGCTTTGGGTCTAGAGGCTGGAGTAACAGTTTCAGCAGATGAGAGAGGTACAATTATTAGTTTGGTTGATTCATATTTCTTTGATCCAGGTTCTACAGTAATTAATGATAAAATAAAGCCTACACTAAAAGAGGTTGCTGAGTTCATTACAGAAACTAATGCAAATGCTCAAATTGAGGGTCATACAGATGATGTTAAAGTTAATAGACCTCCTATCACTTCTAACTGGGCATTATCATCACTTAGAGCGACCGAAGTAGTTGAGTTTCTTATTTCAAAAGGTGTTCCACCAAAGCATCTTTCAGCAGTTGGTTATGGAGATACTAGACCATTAGTGCCAAATATATCTGTTGAAAATAGATCAAGAAATCGTAGAATAGATATTGTTCTAACCAATGCAGTTATCAATATGAAGAAGAATAAGTCTAAAGAACCTACAACACTTGATATTATCGGTAATGAGCACGATATTAAAGAACGTACTAAAATATTTGAAGCAGAAAGAGAAATGGGTAGAGCCAATGACTTTAACAAAAAGGCAAAAGCAGAAACATCAAAACCTAAGAATTAATTAATTAGTTTTTAAAAGAGGACTTACAAATGTGTAAGCCCTCTTTTTTATTATGTATATAAGATTTATTTTTTAAAAAGTGAAGTATCCCTAAAAAATTGGACACAATTTTAAAAAGGTGATATTTTAATAAAGTATTTAGGAATAATAGGGTTATTTAATAGATGATAAGGAAGAAAGAACAATAAATAATCTTCAGAAAAAAGAACTTAAAGAGGAGAAGTTTAAACAAATTTATGGTTATTGAGAGTTAATTAAAGTATCAAATTTATCTATCTTAGGAGAATACTATATCTGATATAATTAATATCAATATTATAATAAAAAACATGAAAAATACATATACTCAATGTCGGATGTATAATAGAAAAATATTATTTAATATAAAGCATTCAGCAAGTACTTTTGTTAATTTATATTTTAACAAAAGAATTTTGAACCAAAATTTTTTGTAGGAATTTAAATAATGACTGAGACCCTAGTAAAAGGACAGAGAGTAAATATTTCAAAATATTTAAACGATTTGAAATACGTTAAAATTGAAATAATTTATGAATTAGATGATGCTTATAGTTTACATGGTTCAAATATAAATATCTCAGCTTTTTGTTTAACTGAAGAAAAGAAATTTTTAAATAATTCATATTTAATTAATAATAAAAATATTAATTCACCTTGTAATGGCCTTTCTTACTATAGAATAAAGAGTCAAGAGCATATTTTCTCTTTTATTGTTGATTTTACAAAATTAAATACCCTTATAAAAAAAATAATTTTGGTTTTATCAATGGGAAACAATATTTTTGAAAATCCCGATTATTCTAAGATTTTTAAGAGTTTAGAAGTAAGATTAAGTGGGATAAATGAAGAGCCATTTCTGAGATTTCCAGTAACTTTTGAACATGCTGGAGAATCGACAATGGAAATTTTTGAAATATACAATAAAGATTTTCAATGGAAAATAGCAGCCCATTCTTCAAGTCATATTGGCGGACTTTCTTTATTGGCAGAAAAATATGGAGTAATTTTAAAAGATAATTCTGATGAAATAATTTCAGAACCAATTATTGAAAATAATAATGTTTCAAAAACTGATAATATTATTAATGAGCCTATGGATAAAAAGCTTAAAGCTTATAGAGAAAAGCTTTTAGATCTTTCAAAAAAGAATCCTCTTATAAATACTAGGCTAAAAAGTGTTATAGAATTTTCAGAGCCAGATATTTATGAAATTTTTGAAAAGTTATTCGATCACTCTGAAACTTTGGTTCTAACATCAATTCAAGAAAATCAGGAATTAAATAATTTAGAGAAAAATGAAGTAAGAATAAATAGAACAAAAAAAGAAGCAAATGCGTTACTTTATAGAATTAAGCATAGAGCTTCCAGCTCCCTAGAAGAACAAGGTATAAACACTCTATTTATTGCATTGGGACAGTTAACATGGACAGAACAGGAAAATAGTGTTGATAAGTTTCTGTCACCGATTCTATTGCTTCCTGTAGAACTTTTTAAAGTATCAATAAATAGTCCTTATAAATTAAGAATTCTTGAAGATGAAATTATTATTAATCCAGCCTTAATTACAAAGTTAATTAATCAGTTTGCTATTATTTTACCAGACTTACCAGAGGAAATTAATTCTATTACTTTAAGAATGTATTTTTCTAAATTAAAAGAAGAAATAAAAGATATACCTAGTCAAGTTCTTGAAGAAAAAATGTGCTTAGGTATTTTTTCTTTTAATAAATTAGTACTTTATAACGATTTAGAACGTTATAATGAATTAATAAAATCTCATTCAATTTTAAATGGAAAAATCTCTTCAGAACAGAAAAATGAAAGTTTCTCTGATTTTACTTCTGATTTATTAGATCAAAATATTTCTTCAAAAAGTACTTTTCAGGTTTTAGATGCAGATTCAAGTCAGCAAGAAGCAATTGTCCTTGCTAAAAAAGGTGCTAGTTTTGTTCTTCAAGGTCCTCCAGGAACAGGTAAAAGTCAAACTATTACAAATATAATTGCGGAATGTATTTCTGACGGTAAAAGTGTTTTATTTGTTAGTGAAAAAATGGCAGCTCTTGAAGTAGTTAAAAAACGTTTAGAGAATTGTGGCTTGGGAGATTTTTGTCTTGAAATGCATGGACAAAAAATAGTGAAGAAAAATATTTTTTCTGATCTTGAGAAAACATTGCAGCTTAATAAAAAAGTAATAAAAAAAGATACAGAAGAAGAGTTGATAAAACTTGATAAAATTAAGAAACAGTTAAATAATTATGTACAGTGCCTGCATAAATTACAGGGAAATTTAGAAATATCTACTTATAAGGCTCAATCCAGATTAGCTTCACTAGACAGTTATAAGTTACTTCGCTTTTCAATACCGAATATTTTAAATATTGATACTAATACCTGGGAAGAAATTAAAGATAAATTAAAAGTTATCTCTGATTTGAATTCTGTTTTTACAGAATATGAAAACCACCCATGGAAAAATACTGTTTTAAAAATAGTTAGTTTAGAAAATGAAGGTTTAGTTAAAAACAATGTAGATAATATTTTAACTAATTTATCTATTATTGTTGAAAAGACTGAAAATTATCATAGCGAATTAAGCTTTGTTGCTCCTTATAATATAGAAGCTTTGAATAATTGGATAAATAATAATGAATTTTTACTTAGTTCTCCTTTCCCTTTGCATAAATGGCTTAACTCAGAATTTAATTTAGATATTTTTTACGAAAAAATCTTTAATCTTGAAGCTCAAGTTTCAAAATATAAAAAAAATAAAAGTCTATTTCTTAAAACTTATAATATTTCTATTTTAAATAATAATTTATTAAATACCTTTGAGAAGGAAATTAATTATCTTTCAGACATACATAATATAAATTTATTTGAGGATTTTGTAGCTGATAATAGAAATATTCATTATTCTCTTGATATATTAAAAATTAGCTTGGAAAAATTAAAAGTTCAGTTTGAAAAAATAAATGAATATTCTGATCTACAAAAGCCTAATGATTTTATAGAATTAGAAAAACTAGAAAAATTAATCGAATTAATTATTTTAGAGCCTAAAATACAGAGCTTATGGTATAAGGAAAGTATTATTAATGATTTGTTGTTAAAAGCAGATCAATTACAAGAAAAAATAAATAGAAAAAATTTAATTTCTGAACAGTTTACCAAAAAATACAATAGAGAATTAATAAATAAATTGCCTGATTTAAATGAACAGTATAAAAGTTTATACAAAATATTTTCAAATAATTTACCTGAACATTATATTTCAAAGCAAAAAGATATAGAAGAAATATTTATAAGCCTCAATTATTGCTTTGAAAAATTAGAGAAATCATTGGATTCTATATGTTCTTTGTGCGGAATTGTTAAACCTGAAAACTTTCTTGAAATTTCTCATTATCAAGAGCTTTTGGAAAATATTATTAAAGAGCCAAAAGTTCAAGACTCATGGTTTGATGAAAGCTATTTAGAAAAGTTGATTATAGCTTCTGATAAGTTAAAACAAAAAACTGATATTTACAATGAAAAAATGAAAGTTTTTGCTGAAAAGTATAAAAAAGATGTATTCAATGAATTGCCTGAAATAAATTCTTCTTTTGATAAAATTAGTGATTTTTTTGGAGAAAAAGTCCCTAGTAATTTTATAAATGAAGAAAATAATATAAAAGAATCTTTATGGGGTGCAAAAGATAGTTTAGATAATTTCACTAAATTAATAGACAATATATCTCAACTTACAGGTTTAGATAAACCAAAAAATTATTTAGAGTATGAGTATTTTAGAAAAATATATGAACTTATTGTATTAAGACCAGAAATTCAAGAGTCTTGGTATGATGATAAAAATTTATCTTCTTTATTATTAAGAATCGAAGAGATAAATAAAAAAGTTGATAATTACAAACAAAAATATCAAAGCTTTGTAAGCAAGTATAATAAAGACATCTTAGAGCTTGATATTAATAAGCTTCTTAACCGTTTTGAAATTGAGTTCAATGGCATTGTTAAAAGGGTTTTAAATTCAGCGGTATATAAATCAGACTTTAAACAGATATCATCCCTTTTAAATAATTCAAATTTAAAATACTCCGATATTTTAGATATTTTAAAGGCAGCTGACTTAGTTTATAAAGAGAAAAAATGGTTTGAAGAAAATATAGATGAGTTTATTAACACTTTTGGTAATAGTTATATTGGCGAAAATACTGATTGGAATAAAATAAAAGAGGATGTTTTAATTGCAAAGAAAATAATAAAATGGTTCTCTGGTAAGACTATTCCACAAAAATTAAAATCATTTTTAGAAAATTCTGGAATTGAGGCAATTAAATTTAAAAAATTATTTGAAGATTCTGAGGATAATTTAAAGAAGTTTAAAAAATTCAGTGAAAATTTAAAATCTCAAAGTATTGAAATTAATTCGGAAAATATTGAAAAAACATTCAAAGATCTACTAGAACAGTTATCTAGACAACAAGATAATTTTGAGCTTTTATGGTCTTTTAATAAAACCATTAATAAATTTACTTACGAAAATAAAATTATATGGGAACTTCTAAAGGTAGATATTTTTACGGCTTTGGAAATATCTCAATTAAAAAATTATTTTTCAGAAAATAAATCTAAATTTATCAACAATTTTGGCAGCTCTTATAAAGAAGAAGAAACAGACTGGAACAAAATAAAAGAAGATATTTTGGTTACTCAAAATATCTTAAAATGGTTTTCAGGAAAATTAATCCCTGAGGAATTAAAATTATTATTGAAACATTCTTCTTTAGAATTAAAAAGATTAAAACAGTTAAATAATGATACTACTGAATCATTTAATAAAATAAAATTGAATTTAGATCGTTTTAATAAAGCAAATATTATTATTGATTACCAAGATATAAATAACTCTTTAAATACCGTTATAACTATTGTTTTAGAAAAAAGAAGCAATTTTAATGATTTATGGTCTTTTTATTCACAATTAAATAATAATATCTCAGAAAATTATTCAATTATTTGGAATCAATTAAATGAAGATTTTAAACAAGGGTTTGAAATAATTAATTTTGAAAAATTCTTTGAAGAAAGCAAAAATGATTTAATAAATAATTTTGGTAGTTGTTTTAATGGAATTGATACAAACTGGGAATACGTAAAAGAACAACTTCTTATTTCAAGTAAAATTATTAGTTGGTTTGAAAATAAAACAATCCCTGAAAAATTAAAAGATTTATTAAAAAATGCTAATGAAATAAATAAATTTAAGCAAATATTTCTTGATTTAAATAATATTAAAGAAACAATAGAAATTAACTTTAATTTGCTTAATAAAAATAAAATACGCTTAAGCTGTGAAGAAATAAATGAACAATTCGATATTGTATCAAACAACGTGTTAAAAGAAAAAGATTTTATGAATAGGCTTTGTAACTTAAACGAATCACTTCTCGAATATTTAAAACCTAATAGCATTCTAGATTGGCAGCAACTTAGAAAAGATTTTTGTGATGGTCTTGACTTACTTGCTTTTGAGTTAAATTTTTCGGAGCAATATCAAGATTCTCTTAAAAATGAATTAGAAGACTTTTTTAAAGGCTTAGATACAGATTGGACAAATATTTTGCAAATAATTGATTGGTCTATAAAATTTAATGCTAATGTTTCTAAAAATGACTTTATTTTAAATTATGGGGACTTAGATAAATTAAAATTATTGGTCAGTAATAAAGATAATTTATTTGAGGCTTTTAAACAGTACTCATCCTTACTTAACTCAGAATATAATAAACTTTCAAAACAAATAACTGAATTTAAGAAATTATTCATAAATGAAAAAATAAGTATTAATTCTCAAACTATTGAAAAAGAAAGTTTTACTGATATTTATAAATGGTTTCAGGAATTAAAGAAAAATTTTCATTATTTAAATGAATGGATAAAATTTAGAACAGTAGAAAGTTATTTTAATTCAATAAACATTGGTAATTTTATTACTTTAATTTTTGAACAAAGAATTCCAGTTAATGAAATTGACAAGGTTTTTTATAAAAGATTTTATCAATTATGGCTTGATGATGTCTATACAAGAGAGCCATTACTAAGTGATTTTAATGGTACTGAATATAATAATTTAATTTCAGACTTTTCAAAGCTTGATTTAAAGTCATTAGATATTGCAAGGGCAAGATTGCAAGTAAATCTTAGAAAAAATATACCAGAGCAGGATATGTTTAAAATGGAAAGCTCTGTATTCGGTATTTTAAATACCGAAATGGCAAAAAAAAGAAAACATAAACCTCTCAGAAAATTATTTTGTGAAATAAAAGATATACTTTTTAAAATTAAGCCATGCTTTATGATGAGTCCTTTATCAGTAAGCCAGTTTATTGATCCAGAAAAAATAAAATTCGATTTAGTTATTTTTGATGAAGCTTCTCAAATTTTCCCTGAAGATGCTGTAGGTGCTATCTTAAGAGGAAATCAATTAATAGTTGTTGGTGATAAAAAACAGATGCCACCTAGTAATTTCTTTAGATTTGTAGAAAGTGATGAGAGTGATGAATATGATGAAGAAGAAATACCAGAGTATGAAAGTATTCTAGAAGAATGTTCAAATATGGGTATACCATCTAAAATGCTTCAATGGCATTATCGTAGTAAAGATGAACATTTGATTGCTTTTTCTAATAAACATTTTTACAATAATAAGCTTTTTACTTTTCCAAATAAAGTTTTAGATAAACCAGCTATAGAATTTATTCATGTGAATGGTATTTATGACAGAGGTGGTTCAAGACAAAATAGAATTGAGGCAGAAAAAATAGCTGATTTAGTATTTGAGCATTTAAAAAAATATAATAATAAATTAACACTTGGGGTAATTACTTTCAGTGAAGCACAGCAAATGGCAATTCTCAGCGAGCTTGAAAGAAGACGTATGGATGATCAATCATTTGAAGCATTATTTGAATCAAAAGATAGTGAAAGATTTTTTGTTAAAAGTATTGAGCATGTTCAGGGTGACGAGAGAGATGTTATTTTATTTAGTGTTGGTTATGGGAAAAGCCATGATAATAAAATTTCTTATAATTTTGGTCCTTTAAAATCTACGGGAGGTGAGAGAAGACTTAATGTAGCAGTAACAAGGGCAAGACAACATATAAAGCTTGTTAGCTCAATTCGATATACCGATTTAGATCTTGCTCGGATAAACTCTTTAGGAAGCAAGCTTTTAAGAAATTATTTAGAATATGCAGAACTTGGAAAATCAGCTCTTTATGAAAACCAAGATGTAACCGAGCATTTGGAATTTGACTCTCCTTTTGAAGAGTATGTTTATGATGAAATTGTAAAACTCGGATATATAGTCAGAAGCCAAGTTGGTAGCTCTGGATACCGTATAGATCTTGCTGTAGTAGATCCTGAAAATCCTGGCTCATTTTTATTGGGCGTTGAATGTGACGGGGCAACTTATCACTCATCTAAAACTGCCAGAGATAGAGATAGACTTCGTCAACAGGTTTTAGAATCTCTTGGTTGGAAAATTCACCGTATTTGGTCAAGAGATTGGGTTTCAAATCAGGTATATGAAATTGAAAAAATTAAAGAAGCAATAAAACAAGCTATAAGTAAAGGGAATAGAAATGATTCTATTGATTT
>JACMQJ010000489.1 GCA_014377055.1 Candidatus Sericytochromatia bacterium | reverse complement strand
CTGGTATTGTTGCTCCAAACTCATTATTAGCAGGTGTAAAAGTTGGAGATGTATATTGACGTGTAGGAACTACAGGCACTATGGCACTATTTAAGTGACCACAACCTGCTAATGTACAAGCGATAACAAACCCTGTTGTATACTTAGAAATTTTTTTTAAGCCTACATTTAACATTTTTATTTCTCCAAACAGGATAAAATCTTTATCTCAATTAACTTTATTATACTAAAAATATTATCTAACCTTGTCTAATTCTATCTAAAATTAAATAAAGCTTAAAGGTTTTATAATATAAAGATAATTGGTATTTAGATATTATTTTTTATAAAAATAATAAAAATAACTTTTTACTATTAATTTGAGATTATAATGAAAGTGAAATTATTTAATATTTTGTGTTAATAAAATTTTTTGAGGTTGTTAGTTATGTCTAAATTAAGCATTGCAGATTTAAATAAGTCTGATTTGGAAAATAAAACAGTATTGGTCAGAGTTGATTTTAATGTACCATTAAAAGATGGTCAAGTTGCCGATGATACTAGAATAAGAGCTGCTATACCAACAATAAACTATTTACTAGAAAACAATGCAAAAGTAATTTTGGTTTCTCATCTTGGTCGCCCAAAAGGAAAAGAAGATAAGTATTCTCTAAAACCTGTTTATGAATACATCAAAAATGAATTAAAAATACCTCTAACCTTTTTAAATGATTGTATAGGAGAAGAAGTTAAAAATTCAATTAAAAAAGCAAAATTAGGCACTTTAATTTTACTTGAAAATGTGAGATTTTATCCTGAAGAAGAAAAAAATGATTCTGGTTTTGCAAAAAAGCTTTCTGAATTGGCTGATATTTATGTTAATGATGCTTTTGGAACTGCTCATAGAGCTCATGCTTCGACAGTAGGAGTTGCAGAATTTTTGCCTGCTTACTCAGGACTTTTGATGGAAAAAGAAATAAACTTTTTATCCAAAGCTTTAAATCCAGAAAAACCCTTTGTAGCAATTATAGGCGGTGCAAAAATATCATCTAAAATAGGTGTATTAAAAAATCTTCTTGATAAAACAGACAGCTTGATTATTGGTGGTGCTATGACTTATACATTTTTAAAAGCTCAAGGTAAAAATGTCGGTAAATCATTAGTTGAAGATGATTATATCAAAACTGCAAATGAAATAATCGAAAAAGCTCAAAAAGTAAAATGTAATCTAGTTTTAGCAGTTGATCATGTTGTTGCTGATAGTCCTGACTCAGAATCAGGTGAAATAGTTAGTGATATACCAGATAATAAATCTGGACTTGATATAGGACCAAAAACTATTGAAAAAATCAGAGAAGTTTTACAAACAGCAAAAACAGTATTTTGGAATGGGCCTATGGGTGTCTTTGAAAAAAAACCTTTTGCAAAAGGAACTGAAGATGTTGCTCTTATATTAGCTGAAATAACTAAAAAAGGAGCTATCACTATTATTGGTGGAGGTGACTCTGTAGCTGCAATAGAACAATTAGGAATAGCGGATAAATTTAGTCATATATCAACAGGTGGTGGTGCTTCATTAGAGTTTTTGGAAGGCATAGAGTTACCTGGAATTAAGGTTTTAAAAGATAAATAATTAGTTTATACTCAAGTAAAATTGGTTTGCAGTTTTTTCTGAACAAGGAGTTTAAACCCCTTGTTTGTTAAAAGATATATAGGATTTGTAAAACAATTTTGAACAAGTATAGTGATACGTTGGAGTAATAAGATTTTTTATGGATTGGTCGCAATATGTTTTTCAATTAAATGAGGAGTTAAAATACCCTTTATTAAAACTACAAAATTATGAAATATCGGTTTGGTCTATTTTTGTTTTTGTTCTAATTATAGTTTTTAGTAAAGTATTAGCAACTAGATTAAGTAAAATTATTACAAAAACCTATTTTCATTCCTCATCTCTTGATATTGGTCGTCAGGATTCATTAGTAAAAATAGTTCACTACACAATTTATTCCATTGGTATTATGATTGCTTTACAAACAATAGGGATCAATATTTCAACCCTTCTTGCAGGGGGTGCTGTTTTAGCTGTTGGTATAGGTTTTGGTATTCAAAATATTGTCACAAACTTTGTTGCAGGAATACTGATACTTTTTGAAAGACCAATTAAAAAAGGCGATTTTATTGAAGTTGGCAAAGATGTTTTTGGTATTGTAACAGATATAGCTATTAGGCATACTACAGTCAAAACACTTGATAATGTAGCTATTTTAATTCCGAATTCAAAATTTGTTACCGAAAATATTACAAATTGGACTTATCAAGAATCACAAATAAAAATTAGAATGGCATTTAATACTCCTCTTACTGTAAAAGTTAAAGATGTAGAAAAGATTTTGTCTGAGATTGCCAAAAATAACTCTGGTGTTCTAGCTGATCCAGAACCATCAGTTTTACTTGATGTTGGAGCTAATTTAACCTTTCATCTAATTATTTGGATCAAAGATCCAGCAATGTATAATGTAGTTCGTAGTAGTCTTAATTTTGAGATCATTGAGGCATTCCAAAAAAATAATATTTATAT
>JACMQJ010000488.1 GCA_014377055.1 Candidatus Sericytochromatia bacterium | reverse complement strand
TTAATATAATCCGTGAGTTTTAATTAAATAATATTTTTAAAACAAATAAACCTTATATTATCTTAAGATAATATACATTTTACTGTATTGACTAAAGGTTAAAATAAGATTAAAATAACATAATACCAACATTTAAGTTTAAAAATCTGAGGCTCTTTAATGACCAAATCGATCAAACTACTAAGTAGTATACTCTTAACCACTCTTCTTTCAACAACACTTTCTTCATGCTCACCTGCTGACAATGATTCTACTAATTTATCTACTCCTTTATATCAAGCTCAATCAGCTAATAAAGGCTTTCTTACTGCAAGAAATTTTGAAGAAACAGGTAGAACTGTTATTAAAGTTCAATATACTGACAAAAAACAACTTACAACATTAAATGATTTAGGAATGGATGTTTGGACAGTTGAATCTAATTATGCAATTGGACAAGTTGCCAAAGGTCTTTTGGATAGAATCAGAAGAACCAATCTAAAAATAGAAATGCTTAGTCCAAAAGAAGGATTTTCAGCTAAAAATGTTTTTGATAGTGGTTATCATACTTATGACACAATGTTGGCAGAATTAAAAGCTGTTACAGCTAAATATCCTAATTTAGCTAAATTAAGCGATATAGGTAAAACTTGGGAAACCGTAAAAGGTAAAGCCGATAGAAGATTATGGGCTGTGCAAATAACTGGTAAAGGTCAAGGAAGTGATAAACCTGGAATAGTATTTTTTGGTAATCATCATGCTAGAGAAATCGCTACTGTTGAAATACCTTTAAAACTAATTAGTCATTTACTTGAAAATTATGGAAAAGACGCTGATATTACCAATATGGTTGATAGTACTGAAATATGGATCGTTCCTATGGTTAATCCTGATGGTCATACTTTAGCTGAAAAAGGCGATAATTGGAGAAAAAATAAAGATGATAATAAAGATGTGAGTGCTAATGCTGGTCTAGGTGTTGATCTTAACAGGAATTATGGTCATCAATGGAATACAGGCGGTTCAAGTAATGATACCAACTCTGATACATACCATGGTAAAGCAGCTTTTTCTGAGCCTGAAACACAAGCAACTAGAGATTTTATGAATGCCCATAAAAATCTTAAAGTTATGATGTCATATCATAGTTTTAGTAATCTAATTTTATGGCCTTGGGGCTGGAGCAATAATGGAACTCCTGATGCTGCCAAATTTAGTGCTATTGGTAATAAGTTAGGTGCGATGAGTGGTTATAAACCAGAACAATCTTCACAACTTTATATAGCCTCAGGTATCACAGATGATTATTCTTATGGTGTTCTAAAAATGATGTCATTTACTACAGAAATGGGTACATGGGATGATGGATTTGACCCACCTTATTCAAAAGTTGCTCAATTTTGGAAAGAAAACTTACCTAATGCTCTTTATATGATAAAAATAGCTAAC
Source organism: Candidatus Sericytochromatia bacterium (assembly GCA_014377055.1). GTDB lineage: Bacteria > Cyanobacteriota > Sericytochromatia > UBA7694 > JACMQJ01 > JACMQJ01. The sequence goes on along the minus strand of JACMQJ010000488.1, from coordinate 1,587 downwards.
GGTACTAACTCTGCTTTTGGTCCTGATATTAACAAAATAACCAAAAATAATACAAATGGTTTTACAGCCACATTTGATAAACCTTATCCTAACGATGTTGCCAAAATAGAGTATTTTGTTGATAAAGTAGGAAATCCAGGAACAGGTAATATTGTCGATGTTGATAGATCAAATAAATCAGTCTCATTTAATATCAATCAAAAGAGTGCTGGAAATATGGTCTATGTTAGAGCTCAAGGAACAGATGGTAAATGGGGAACTTTATCAAGTTCCTTTTTAAAGTAAAGTATTTTTTAACTTAAGCATCAAATAGTTTTATTAAAGCCTATTTGATGCTTTTTTGCTTTAAATAAAACAAATTAGTTAAATAAATAGTTTATTTAACTATTCTTAATCTTAAATTACTATACACATAACTTTTTTAGAGTTAATATCAACTTAAAAGTAATGAAAATATTTTTCCCACCTTACAAACTAATAATATGAGGTTTTAATTATGAATAAGGAATATGAACAATTAATAGTTGACCATGACTGGAAGGCATTATCTGTTTTGTTGGCTTCCCTTGACCCGTTTGATATATCCGAAATAATGAATGAATGTTCTCCTGAAGACGGATCTAGCATTTTAAATTCTCTACCTTTAGAAAAGGCCACAACCGTCTTTGAAAATATAACTTATGAAGTTCAAGAAGAATTAATCAATATTCTAAGAAGTGGTGATCTCAGCTTATTACTTAATCGTATGTTATCAGATGATAGAACTAGACTTTTAGAAAAATTACCTCCTTTATTGCTAAAAAAAGTAATGAAAATCCTTAATCCTGATGTTTCTAAAGTTACAGGTATTCTACTTGCTTATGAAGAAGATTCAGTTGGTAGATACATGAGCAAAGAATATTTTTGCGTCAAATCAGATATGACTGTTAATCAATCAATTGAGTTTTTGAGAAAATATGCCAAAAGTAGCAAAGATCGAATCGTAAATATGGTTTATGTGGTTGATGGATTGGGTAGATTTATCAATGAAATAAATATGGCAACTCTTGTTATTGCAAATCCTGACGAAAAAATAACCGATTTACAGGATCATATTTTAATAACATTGCTTGATACGTCTGATATTGAAGAAGCTGTTATTACTTTTGACAAATATTCAAGATTTACATTACCAATAATAGATAGGGCTGGTGTTTTGGTTGGTATTATCACTGGTGATGATATTCTCGATATTTCGGTTGAAGAAGCGACAGAGGATATGCACAAAATGGGTGGTATGGAGGTTCTTGATGGAGCATACTTTGATATAACTCTAAAAGGTATGATCAAAAAGCGTGCTGGTTGGCTATCAATACTTTTTGTTGGTGAAATGTTAACAGCAACAGCTATGGGCTATTTTCAAGATGAGATTTCAAAAGCTGTTGTTTTAGCATTGTTTATTCCACTAATTATTAGTAGTGGTGGTAACTCAGGATCACAGGCCACATCATTAATTATACGTTCTCTTGCTCTTGGTGAGGTAAAAATAAAAGACTGGTGGAGAGTTTTTTCCAGAGAAATTTTTATCGGAGTTGTACTTGGTGCAAT
>JACMQJ010000487.1 GCA_014377055.1 Candidatus Sericytochromatia bacterium | reverse complement strand
TTTTTATAATAAACAGTACCAAGATTAAGATAAAGTGTTGAAAATGTTGGTGCTATTTTTTGTGCTTCTTTATAAGTTTCAATAGCTTTATCTAACTCACCCTCAATATAATACCCCCAGCCAAGATTGTTATAAGCATCAATATTGTTGTCTATTTCAATTGATGTTCTCCATAAATCCATTGCTTTACTAACTTTTATTTTAGAAAAATATACCAATCCAAGATTATTATAAGTCTGACTATTTTTGCTATCAAATTTGAGAGAAGTCTTATAATGGGCTGTAGCAAAAGTATAATTTTTTTGTTGATGATACAGTAATCCAAGATTATAGTTTAGGATAGAACTTTTACCGTCGAATTCAAGAGCTTTCAAGTATATCTCTATGGCTTCTTCTATATTACCTTGATTTGCTATCATAATAGCTAGATTAACATAAGCTTCTGATTTTTTTGGATTTATCAAAATAGCTTTTTCATATTCTGATTTTGCCTGTGTAAATTCTTTTAATTCATCAAAAGCAATACCCAAATTAACAACAGCATCATAATTTTCTGGATCTATTTTAATGATCTTTTTAAATTGTTGAGTCGCCAAATAATAATCTTTTTGATTTAAATATATTAAACCCAAGTGATAATAGGCATCTATATAACCATATTTTAAGTTTATTGCTTTTTTATATTCACTAATAGCTAAATCATAATTTTTCTTTCTATCATAAATATAACCTAAAGTATAATGAGCAATATGGCTTTCTGGGTTAATACCAATTGACTTTTTGAATTCATCAATAGCATCATCAAAGTTTTCAGCTTTAAAATGTGATAATCCAAGATTATAATGATTTTCAAAATTATCAGGCTCATCCATTGTCATCTTTTTTAACTTAAATTTGATTGTTTGGTCGAATTTTTCTTTTCCTACCCTTAGGATAAAATATTTAATAATATCTGCATTATCTTTAAGCTTTTCTAATATTTCAGAAACATCTTCCAAGCTTAATTGCTCAACCTGAATATTTTTTAAATTATATATTGCTTGTTCAGGATAATTTAACAAAATATCCTTAAACTCATTACTATTACTATCTAATCCTTGTAGCCATTTTGCTAAAACTCTAATGATGTGAGATTTTACATAATCATTGTTTTTTATAGAATCAGTTTTTATCAACTTTAATAGTTTATCTGGAACTAATTTTTTTAATAAATTTTCAATATTAAAATCAAACTGTGATAGCTTAACTAATATTTTTGCCAACAAACTATTTTCAATATTTAAAAGAACATTTCCTTTAATATTACTAAAAACTTCATCCATAATCTCATTGGTAGCACTTTGATTTATTAAGTCAAAATAAATATTTTTAATAAAATTGGAATTGATTGAATTGTAAGGAAATTTTCTGGAGGTAATTTTAGAACTTAAACTCTCAAATAAGTTTTTCCATAATTTTTCTGCATTTTCAACACTTAGATTATTTGATAAAAGTATTATAAAACTAGAGTAATCATCACTATTGTCAATTAATGAATTTATTTTTTCAAAGTCTTTTTTTATTATTAGGGTAAATAACTTGTTAAATAAATCTTTTTTGCTTACCAATTCAATAAATTTTTGATATATTTCATTACCATTATCAATAATTATTTCCAAAAGTTTTTGTTCTTCAATATTTCTTTTTGCTTCTTCATGCTCTCTTTTTTGCTTAAGTAAGTTTTCTAATTCTAAGGTCAAGTTTTCTTTTAAAAGATGATCTGCAGAGATAAAATTATTTTCTATCCAATCTTGCAATGAAACAAGAACAACTACTTTACCAACATTTTTTAATTGATTTACAGCTAAATCTTTGATTGATTTTGATTTTGGATCATTATACACCTTATAATCTTTGCTAAACTCATCTTCAATCAGATTGATAGTTGATTTGATACTTTTAAAATCACTATTAACTATAATTTCACTAACTTTTTTATTCAATTCTATTTCAAGTTCATTTTGTCTATCTTTAATTTCTTGAACAAAATTATTTAGTTCTTCTATCTTACTATTATAAAAAGCCAAAATATCATTATTTTCTTGAGCATTAGTCGCAAGATTACCAAAGTAATTATTAATAGTGATAATAGTTAATTCAACTTGATCCAAATTATATGATCTTAAAGCATTCTCAGTTAGAGGCTTAACTATATCTGAAAACTTCAGATAATCGTTAACTATTTGTTCCTTTTCTTTATCCTCTGACTCATAAAAAACAACTTTAAACTCTTCTGGTACATATTTTATTCTTAGATCTAATGATTCTGCTTCTAGCTTATCCAATGTTAACTCTGGTGAATAAATAAGTTTGGTAGACTCATTAATAAATAGATCTTTTAAAACTTGCTTTGCACTACCAACATCTATTTTTGTTCTTTCTTCCTTAGATAAATCTTTCAATTCTAAATGTGGAAAATTTTTGAGCATCAAAGATTTTCTAACACTTATAATTTTATTATTAAAATCTTTATAACTAATTACTAGTCCTCTATCAGTTGCATAATAAATATCTTTTAAAGCATTATTAACATCTTGAGGTGCATTGATATTTATAAGAAAACCATTAGTATAATTATCTCTATAACTTTCATGGACAGAGTATTTACCTGTTGAAGCACTTTTTAAATTAAAAATAAAATCTTTTAAATATAATTCTTTATTTATTAATGTATTGGTCATATAATCTCTTTTTATAAAAAAATTAAACTTTAATTACTAATGCTAATGCTGGAAAGAACCTAGAAGCAATTGTTATTAGAGCATAAACATACATTGCTGCAAATAAAATAGTCATATTAAGTTGAATAGATTGAGGTAGTATTTTTCTAAATGGCTTATAAAATGGTTCTGTAAAATCGTACAAAAAAGCATAAAAAACATTGGAACGATCCAAGTTCATATTTCTTGAAGCGATAACAAAATCAACTATACCCCTAATAAAAATAAGATATCCTATTCCTATTAATAACCCTGTTACTATACGTCCAATAGTTTCTATCATAAATATCTAACCTAATTCACCTAATTCTTTTGATTTTTTGGTTGCTGTTTCTACAACTTTTAATAAGGCAGCTCTTACTTTATATTCTTCCATAACTTGAATACCTGCGATGGTAGTACCCCCTGGAGAAGTTACCATATCTTTTAGAGAGGCTGGATGTTGTCCACTTTTTTCTAAAAGTAAGGCAGAACCAATCATAGTTTCAATGACTAATTTCCTAGAAACATCTCTTGGTAAACCTTGTAAAACTCCTGCATCAATCAAAGTTTCAGCAATCAAAAATAAAAAAGCAGGACCACTACCACTGAGACCTGTGACAGCATCAAGATATTTTTCTGGCAAAGTAATACTCTCACCAACTGAATTAAATATTTCTTGAGCTAATTTTATATGATTTGACAAAACGGACTGATTACCAGATAAAGCTGATATTCCTCTTCCTACTTGACATGGTGTGTTTGTCATTACTCTTATAACAGGATATTCTTTAGATAAAAACCCAGTTATTTTTTCAATAGAAACACCCGCTGCAATCGAAATTATTAGACATTCATCTTTTAGACCACCTGCAACTATCTCCTTTAATACTTTTTGGACATCTCCAGGTTTTATAGCTAATAATATTACGTCTGCAAATTGAGAAACTAATCTATTATCTGTAGTTATTTGTACATTAAAGTCTTGATGTAATCTTTCTAATTTTTCAACTCGTAAAGCTGTGACCATTATATTTTCAGGTTGATAGATATTAGCTTCAATTATTCCTTTAAGAATAACTTCACCCATTACTCCAGCTCCTACTATAGCTAGTTTAAGATTTTTCATAAGTCATCATCTACCAAATATTTTATCTTTCATGATAGTACATTTTAACATCTATTGGCTTGATTTATGATAATTATAAAAAAATAATTACCCAGAGCTTAATAATCAACAACACCTATACTTTGAGCAACATCTTTGAGCGAGTCACTATAGATTTGTATATCTTTAAAATGTGCCATTATTTCGTTTTGTACCTCTGAAATTAGTGCTTGTAGCTGTTCTTGGTTAAAGCCTAATTGATCCGAAAATTGTGTTATTAAGGTTTTTTCATCATCTGAAAAAGCATCAACACATGCCAACATAATGCAACTTTTTAGAAAAAATGTTTTTAGTTCGGTAGTATTTAATAGTTTTTTTGAACTTTCTAAATCAAAGTCAGAGTTTGCAAGCTCATCAAAATTCATATCTTGATTTTCTTTATCATGAATATGAGAAGTTTCTTCATGAAAAAATGCTTGTATATATTCTCTTTCTTTAACTTGTATTCCGTCGACTTTAGCAACTTTGATCAGACCTTTAACAAAACAGACAAGTGTATCCCAATCTAAAACTGTTAATAAATTTTCTGACATATTATCACCTTATAAATTAAAAGAAATATTTCTTCACTGAAAGAATGATTATATTAAAGTTAAGTATAAAAAATAACAGTGTAGCAATAAAACTTTATATAATCAAAATGTATTAAAAAACTGAGTTCACTGACTCATTAGCTTCTTGAGCTTTCAGATATTTTTCTACAGAGAGATTATCTAATTTTTTACCTAATTTTGCGATCAATTCAAAATTAATTGCTTCCATAATATAATAATTTTCATCTCTCAATAAATATTTAATTTTTAGCATACAATCCATGCAATCTTTGTACAATTCATTTACATACAAAAATTCAGCATATCTTATCAACATAGTTAGTGAATTATTATAGATCTCTATTCCTTCTTTCATTAACTCCAATCCTTCTTTAAATTTTTCTTTTTTTGAATATTTAAAAGCAAAGAACAAATATGCTTGCATAAAAACAGGTGTATTATATATAATTTTTTTGTCTAATTTTCTTATATCTTCAAGTACTTCTAATATTATCTCTTCTGCATCATCATGTTCTCCTAGAGAATTTAATGATAATCCTAAATTTAGCTTATAAAACATTCTTATTGTTGGAGATATTTTTTTGTCTTCAAGACCATGTCTTGCTAATTCAATTCTTTCTGCATGTAACTCCGATTCATCAAAATATTTTAGATAATTGTATCGATCAAAAACTAAATCAGATTTAGCAATATTAAGATTATCTCTACGACCAATTCTTTGAATATCATCAGTTGCAGATTCATCAAAAACTAATTTAAACTTTATTTCGTTATTACGTCTGAATAATCTACAAGTGTGTGATTCAACTTCGGCGTCCTGATACATATTAATTGTTTTTGATAAATAAGCAATATTTGTTCTACTCAATAATTTGTCAGTAAAAAACTTTTTACTTTCCTTACTTAATCTTTCATGAGCATCCATGTGTAAAACCCATTCGCTAGAAATATATTTGGAAAAAAAGTTTCTTATCTCTGAATAATCTTTATTCCACTTATGCCAGAAAACACGATTTGTATATTTTTTGACAATATCAACTGTACTATCAGTTGATCCCAGATCAACAACAATTATTTCTCTTACAACATCAGAGATACTTTTAATGCAATCTTCGATCAGATTTTCACTATCTTTTGTAATAATACAAACGCTAATATTTAATTTTTGAATTTCGCTTTCTTTTTCAATTTTCTTCTTTTTTATTAATGCCAAAATTATTTACCTTTTTATTACAATTATCCAACAACACCAATTCTTTTTAATTCAAAAAAGCACATAGCACAAGCTTTAACGTCACTTGAAGCATTATGCTGATTATCAAAAGTTTTGCTAAACAAAATACGATAAAGATCGTTAAGACTAGCCCAACTGTATCTTCCGCCTCGTCCTGGTATTTTACAAAAGTCTACAGACGCTTCTTTGGTACATATTTTTTCTTTTTTTGGAATAGGATCAGGCATATTTTCTCGGTAAAATTCACAGCCAACCACCATTTCATCGAAGCTTATGTTATGTGCTACTAAAACATCAACATTAGCAATAGCTTTTTTGAAAATATTAAGAGCATCTTTTAGGGGCATACCTTCATTATCGGCTTTTTCTTGAGTTATACCATGTATTTTTGTTGTTTCTTCTGGTATCAAAAATCCATCTGGTTTGATCAAAAGATCTTGATGCTCAAGCTCTTTTCCTGAATCATCGTGAATACTCCAAGCAAATTGTATAACTCTAGGCCAATTATCTGTATCGGTTACTTCTGCTCTCCAATTTTTTGGTAAACCAGTAGTTTCAGTATCAAAGATCAAATATTTTAGACTTTTTTTCATATTGAAGACATCACCAGATAAAGATTCATCAAAATTAGTTATTTTAGGACCTTTTAAATCTATTATTTCTTTAATATCAAATGAATAGTCGTTACCATAGATAGAATTAAAGTTAAAACTATATTCTTCTACATCCTTAACTGTTCCCGTATACCAAAGATCTAAACCATTTTCATCTCTTTTTTTAAAAGTGATAATATTATTATTTCTTTTTGCTTCTCTTAAAATTAAATGCTCAGACATAAAACTCCATCATACAAATTACCTTTTATTTGGTATAATCAAACACCAGACTATTTCTCCCTCATCATCAACTTCTATTTATTTTCTATAGTTATCATGAGTTATATAAGTATTACCATTTTTTAGCCTAGTGGCAATATTAGGTAATACTGCTATTCCCTTTAATTTAAAGTACAAGGATAACCACAATGATTAAACTATCCTTTAATATCATCAATATTGATGAGTGAGAATGCCTTTGTAATATTATCTTTCAACTGTAAAATATCTTTAGACCTATTTTTCTTTAAATAACTTTTTTACTTCTTTGGAGTTATGGCTTGATAAATTATTCATTACTAGTGTATCCCTAGATTTTAAATTTGGTATTATAATATATCTTTTGAATAGATTTCAAATCTTTCTTTGTCCATACTTTTTTTAAACTCACATTCTGTAAATAAAGAACTTATTTTGATGTATCTTGAAATGGGTAAAGTAATTTCTGAACGTGTAAAAATTGGCTGGGGAGATTTGGTTATTGATACCTTATCAAAAGATTTACAAGCTGAATACATAGGCGTTAAAGGGTTTTATCCAAAGTTATATCAACTAAATTATAATTGCGTGATATTGTCTTCTCATATACATCAATATATCGGCTCATATTTCTGAAATTTAATTTACCATGTGTCGAAAAGGTGATATTTGATATTTTGTCTATAAATACTTTTGTACTTCTTTTTAAAAGTTTCATTTTGTCTAAAATTTTTGATATAATTTCCAAAGACACTTAAATATTTATTTTTATTCTGTATAAATTAATAATACTCGGTTTATATCCAATTATCAACAATTTTAATTTGTTAAATTGTCCACTGTATTTTATTGTTACTCATATATAAATTATAGAAAGAGAAATTATAGAATGTAGCATGATAGGAATCGAAACAAAAGACAATATCAAAGAGTGGCAAGATTATATTCTAAAAAAGTTTGTTGATTAGTGTTAAATAATTAAATAACATTTTCTGATATAAATATAATTAAGTATGCCGATATTTTATGTAAGACAATAATATGACTACTCTAAAGAAAACCTAAATGAAATATTTTTACAAATTACAGATAAAATAACTGATATATTTGAGGGCGGATAATTCAACATTTAATATAGGTTTTTATACAGATTATAAACCACAAAAACTTTGAAATGTTTGATAATCTAATCCCTACCAAGATCATAATCATTAAATGAGTGCATATTTTGATCATTGGCATTTTTTTCATAAGCGTCAAAACCAATATCACCACTGTTATTAGTTATTATTTCCATAACTTCATCTATTCTATCAGTTGAACTGACAGTTAGAAGGGTTTCACCATTTTGATATGCTTTTTCAAAATATTTTGCTTCGATAGTTGTAAATCCTTTTTCAAGTAAATTTAATTGTTCTTTGGCATAATCATGATTAGCAGAATACAATCTTATATGTTCATTACTAAAACCTAATTTTTTTAGTTCATCAATTGCCTTAAAGCAATCTTGAGGAATAGTAAATATACCACCGATTATTTCTCTCTGTCTAAAATTTTGTTGTTGAATATTTATTTTATTCTTCATTTTTTCAAGATTATTTTTGAGTGATTCGTCAGTATTATTAATTTTTAAGCCTACATCGCCACTATTTCTAATAAGTAATTCAAAAGCATCTTCTGTTCTTAACTTTGGTCTAACAATAACTATAATTTTTCCATCTTCTCTATATTTTTTTTCAAAATATAAAGCTTCATCATGTGGGAATCCTAAACCAATCAAAGAAAGATTAATACCATCTTTTGAAGTACGATTAACATAATGAACTTCTATTTGTTCATCAGCAAAACCTATATCTTTAAGTGATTGTTTTGTTTTATTTGCAAATTCAATATTATCAAATAATGCTCCAATAATTTCACGACCATCAATGTTGTAATCACTCATTTTAGAGTCATTAATTTTTAAATCTTTTGTTTTAATATTATCCATAATTTTATATGCCTCTAATAATTACTGCTTAACTATTTTTAATTAACATTTATTAAGAAGTATAACCGAAAAACTTTTTATTTGATGGAGATAATAGAAAATAATTTTAATTTTATTCTCTTTTTAATAAACTAAAAATAAAACCTAATAGTAATAGAAAACCAGATACAGCCAACATCGCTGGTCCAGTTGGTAATGAATAGACAAAAGAAAGATAAAATCCTGTCATAGCTGAAATAGTACTAATAATGACCGAAAAAATAAATATTAATGGTATACGGTTGGTAAAAAGTATAGCTGTAGAAGCAGGCATAATCATAAATCCAAAAACGGGTAAAGTGCCTATAGAACTAATTGCAAAAGAAATAATTAAAGCTAGAGTAAAATAAAAAATTTGATTATATAAATTAATCGGCATTCCTGAAGCTCCAGCTACGTCTTTATCAAAGGCGACAGTGATAAACTCCCTAAATAAAAATAGGTGAATTATTAAAACCAAAACAGCAATAACAATCAATCCTATAACTTGATTAGGATCTACAAAAACAGTATTACCAAATAAAATATTTTCTATCAAGTGAGTTTCGGTTGATAACTTGTCGAGTATTAATAAGACTAAACCAGCAGGTAAAACATAAGCGACACCTAAAACACTTTCTTTGGTTAATCTTTGCTCTTTTTTGTCTATAGCAAATAAAGAGGCTGAAATCACGGCAAAAATAATTGCACATAATCCAGGTAAACTTATAATAGAAGTAGAATTTTCTCCTTGTACCAAGCTCTTATGAAAAAAAGAAGAGAATAATAATGCCGAAGCCAATCCTAACGATGAAACCTGAGATATAGCTGCTGAAACAAACACGATTCTTCGCAATACTATATGTACACCCAAAAAACCACAAATAATAGCACAGACAATACATGCTGTTAAACCTGTCCATAAGATAGGTAATGCTTCCAAAAATGTCGTACCACCTTGACTTACAGTTAGTAATTTTCCAATAAGTGGGATTGATTCAATCCAAGAAGTATTCATTAATTTTTTCTCAAAGGTATATAAACTATAGTGTTATTGTCAATAATTTTTACTTCAACAGGGCGTTTGTAAATCTGAGTTAATTTTTCTGGAGTTAATAAATCTTTTGTAGCCCCAATCTCAACATTAT
>JACMQJ010000013.1 GCA_014377055.1 Candidatus Sericytochromatia bacterium | reverse complement strand
TTTTCTAAACCTAATTTATACAAAATCTCTGTAGTAGCAGGTGTTAAAGATAATATCCGTGAAACATGTTTATTTATTTTTAGATCTCTACCCAAAAAATCTTTTATCTCTGACTGTGCATAAACATTATTTGTGCATAGTAAGAATAAGAGCATAAAAAATACTCTAATTATTTTTTTCATTAACTTATTTAACCTTTGTTTTCTTCAAAACCTATTCTATTGTTGAGTATGTTTTTTATTTGTTCTTTTTCTGTATCTGATAATGGAGATTGTGATATATCAACTAAGGACTGGCAAAAACCTTTAACTATTTTATTAAAATAACCTTCTGGATCTTGCTTTTTAAAATCGTCTATAGTAAATCCTAAAGCAATATTTGTTCCTTTTCTAGAGACAAATATTTTAGTTATGTCAAATAAATCATCCAACATTAAATATTGTGATTTGTCTTTGATTTTATCAAGAATATCAAAATTAAATTGAGCAATCTTAATAGACTGCTCAATAATCTCATCAATAGCATTCATAAACTTATTCCTTGTTTAAAAAATTAAGTGATAAATTAACTTTATTATGATCTTAAATTCTTTTAGCGTTAAGCTTAAGATTCTTCATTAGACTACGTTTCATTCAGAATGACACTCACACAGTTTGTCACTCTGAGTTACGAAGAGTCTTCTTTACTTCCATCACTTGAATTTTTACACTACCAAGCTTTTGACAATTTTATTTACTGTATAATAACTGTTGTATTTCAGGTATTACTTCTTCAAGCAAATTTTTTCTTTGTTCATAAGGTAAAAATATGCTTTCAAAACCATAAATTAACAATGTTTCAATATCTTGCTTTTTAAAACCTAATTGAGTTACTAACTTATAATATTCATCTGAAACAGTTATATTTGAAATAAGTCTATTATCGGTACAAATTGTCAACCTCAATCTATCTTCAAAGAATTTCTTAATTGGATGATCTTGAATAGAATTAACTGTTCTTGTTTGAATATTTGAGGTTACACACACTTCCAAAGGAATTCTTTTATCCTTAAAATATCTGTAAAGTGTTGGTACTGACTCGTCATCAACTTTTGATTCTATAAGTCTTGTCCCATGACCTATTCTGTGTGCATGACAATATTTAACAGCTTGATCCATACTATCTGGACCATAAGCTTCACCAGCATGAACAGTAATAGAGAGATGTCCAGAAATTATTTCTTGAAAAGCTCTATAAAAGTCTTTGGCAGGATAACCATTTTCTGCACCAGCAAGATCAAAACCCATAATCTTAGGTTCTTTTTTTGACATTTTAACCGCAACTTTTGCAGTTTCTAATGCTAATAATTCAGCAAGTTCTTGTTCATTATATGTTGATAATCTATCTTGTAATCTTCTGGACATAAGAGATACATCGGAATTAAAATGCCTCATACCACAGATAATAAGACCTGTCTTGATATTGTAAATTTTTTCGGCTCTTTTGAGTCCTTCAACGACACTATTAATTATTTGTTCAAGTGACATCATATTATTGGTATGTAAGATAGGTGCAAATCTTATTTCCATGTATCTTACATTTTCTTGGGCTGCATCTTCGGCAAGCTCAAACGCTGCCATTTCTAAAGCTTCATCTGTTTGTAAAACTTTTAGTGTTACATCAAAAGCTCTTAAATAATCAACAAGACTATTACAATTATCATCAACAACTAATGCTTTTGATAATCCAGCAATATCATTTGCAGGTAATTTTATTCTATATCTATCAGCTAAATTTATTATTGTTCCAAGTCTTAAAGAGCCATCTAAATGAACATGTAAGTCTGTTTTTGGTAATGATTTTAATAGTTCTAAGCTAATTTCTTCTGTCACATTTATCTCCTAATTTAATTTATTCTTATATCATATCTATATATCATCAAATAAATTCTAAAATTTTTATGTTACTAATTCTCTACCTTTTGTAGAGAAAATTTTTTTATACTCGTTTTGATACTTTTATGCGAAAAACTTTTTATCAGTAAATATTGAATCAGGCAATTATTTGATTTTTTATTACTTATTTTTTTTGTTAGATCGTACATATTAATATGATATTGTACTTTATACTTAGCTTTTTTGTATATTAAATAGGTAAAAAATTAATTTATAGTAAATTTGAAAGACACTTTACTTTTTAGAAAGTGTCTTTAATAAGGTTTTTGTACTAAGTCAATTATTTTCTTTTTAGAACTTTATGGATTGCGTCAACAATATTTTTTGCTCTAAGACCATATTTGTCTAATAACTCGTCAGGCTTTCCTGATTCAGCATAAGTATCATCAATACCAATATATTCCATTGGTACAGGTGTAGTTTGTGCCACTACTTGAGCTACATGTCCACTGAGACCAGCACCGATAAGATGTTCTTCAGCTGTAATAATTGCACCTGTTTCTTTGGCACATTTAGCAATCATATCAATATCTATTGGCTTAACACAAAACATATCTACAACTCTAACTGATATTCCTTCTGCTTCTAATTGATCTGCTGCGATCAAAGCTTCAATTACTAATAAACCTATAGCAATAACAGTTACATCTTTTCCATCTCTAAGTAATTTTGCTTTACCTATTTCAAATGTATCACCATCTTTATAAATAGTTGCAGCTTTTGGTCTTCCTGTTCTCAAATAAACTGGTCCTTCATGTTTTGCCATTAAGTGAGTTAATGATTTTGTAGAAGTTTCATCACAAGGAACAAGAACAGTCATTTGTGGTAATGAACAAGCTAAACCAATATCTTCAATGCTTTGCTGAGATGCTCCATCTTCGCCAAGACTAATACCACTATGTGAACCAACTAGTTTTACATTAAGATGAGGGTTAGCAACTGACATTCTGATTTGATCAAAGCCTTTGCACATAATAAATGAAGCAAAACTACTAGCAAAGGGTATCATTCCTGATCCTACAAAACCAGCTGCCATACCAATCATATTTGCTTCAGAAATACCACAGTTAACAAATCTTTCAGGGAATTTTTTTGCAAACTCAATACTTTTTGTTGACTTGGATAGATCAGAATCAAGTACAACAACATTTTTATGCTCTTGACCTACTTCTACAAGAGCCTCTCCATAAGCATCTCTGGTCGCTTTTCCTAATTTAAATTCTAAAGCCATATTTTTCTCCTTCAAACTTTTTTATATAAAGATATTTTTTATCAAATTCTAAAATAGTTAAATTTTTAATAGCACATTATCATACATATTATCCAACTGTAAACTGATCAAAGAGTAATTTTAAAAGAATAAAATTTTTATCACGAAAATATTAATTAAATTAAAAATATCAGTTGACATTTAATGATAGTAGTACTATCATTAATAGTGTTACTATTATTAAATATTTTAGGAGATTAAGTCAATGGCAATAAGTTTAGCTAAGGGTGAAAAAATTTCATTAGAAAAAGAAGCACCAGGATTAAAAAAAATAATTGTTGGATTAGGTTGGGATACAAAAAAGACTGATACGGGTGTTGACTTTGATCTTGATTCTTCATGCTTTATGCTTGGCGAAAATGGAAAACTTCTCTCTGATAAAAGTTTTATTTATTATAATAATCTAAAAAGCCCTGACATGGCTGTTGTACATCAAGGTGATAATTTAACAGGAGCTGGAGATGGAGATGATGAGCAAATAGTAATAGATTTAAATAATGTCAGTCCTGATGTAAAAAAAATTGTTTTTGTTGTTACTATTCATGATGCAGAAAACCGTAAGCAAAATTTTGGTCAAGTAAGTAATTCTTTTGTTCGTGTGGTTAATGCTGATAATAATCAAGAAATTGTTAAATACGAATTAGGTGAAGATTATAGTGTTGAAACAGCCATGATTATGGCTGAATTATACAGACATAATGCAGATTGGAAAGTTACAGCTATTGGTGGTGGGTATCAAGGTGGTTTAGCCAAAATACTTGAACAATACCAATAAAAAGTTTTTTAACTGTCTGTTCAAGGCATATCTTGAACGTTTTATAGATAAGATATTTTTACTACGAATAATATTTAAGAAATCTGTGTTAATCCTTTAATCAGTAAAATCCGTGATTATTATTCGTTTTTTTATTCGTTTTCATTCGTAGCT